>NZ_DJUM01000020.1:207784-287040 GCF_002440475.1 Exiguobacterium sp. UBA6282
TTGCATCGCGATTCCAAGATCAATAGCAGATTTACGGAGATCAGGCTGTTGCGGTGCAAGGATGGGCAACAACATCAAACCGACAGTACTCGCTACGTAGTAGCTGTATTGCTCTGTCTCCTCAAGCGTCTGATAACGATTTTTCTCGATGTCCCAACGCATACCTTCCGCGAGTTCGAGAAAGGGTGTCTCATCCATTTCGTAACGTTCAAATACATCTGCTAACGCAATCCATAACGGTTTATTTAGTACTTCACCATTGCGGAATCGTTTGAATTCATTCAAGAAAGCTAGTAAACTCTCTTTCGGCGTATCCGACTCATCGACGGTATCGTCAAGGAACCGGCAAAATGTATAAATCGCATAAACAGCTTGTCGATCTGCTTTTGGTAAGAGTGAAAAGGCTTTATAGAACGTTTTAGATCCGGACTGAATGACTTCCTCACATTTGATATACGCGTTCTGGATCGTCATTGAATTCATGTTTCCACCCCATCTCTTGTTCCATTCGGTTTACGAGTATCGTTGCGCCCATCATGACGACTGGTACTCCTCCACACGGATGCACCGATGCACCGACGGCATATAGTCGATCGATATCTGGATATGGTTTTGCCTGTGTCTTTAAGGCAGCTGATTGACGAATCGTCGGAGCAATTCCAAAACTGCCACCTTCGTATAGTCCAAATGCCTGTGCATCATTCGGTGTACGAATCTTCATTTCTTGTATCTTTTCCCGAAATCCCGGATGATGATGCTCGATTTTTTCGAGTACGGTCTCGACGAAGTCTACTTTTTCATAATCTTTCACACCATAGCCACGGGGAGAAGGAATTAATGAATAGACGACGCTATCGTCCGTTCCTGTTAAACTACGATCAATCTGACTCGGATGGAACAGATAGACTGCCGGATGTTCAGGTAATCGTCCTTTTTTAAAGATGTTTGTCATGAGTGGTTCCAAGTCATTCGGCATCAAAAATCGATGCACCGGTAAGTCAACTTTCCCTTTCATCTTGAAATACAGCAATAGCGTCCCGCCTGAAGGAGTATATGTTTTAGGTTGTTTACCTTCCACAAGACGTTCCATTAATGGAAACTCTCCATTTAGTACGATTTGATCGAATGCTTCATGTGTTCCACCTTGTAAGACGATTTCCTTCGCCTGTCCCTGGTCAACGACGACTCGTTCAACGGGTGCCTCGAAGACGAACCGGACACCTCGTTCGACTAATGTGTCATACATGCGTTCAGCAAGTGAGAAATAACCGCCTTTTACATACCAGACACCTTCTGCTTGTTCCCGGTATGGAATCAAACCATAGATGGATGGTGTCGTATACGGATTTCCTCCGATATAAAATGTTGGGAAACTGTATGCCATGCGCAAATATTTACTCTTGAAGTATCGCTTCAAATGATCATGCGCTGTCTCTAAAGCGTGCATCTGTAATAATGGACGCATCATTTCTGGATGCAACAGCTCCGTTTTCCGACGATAACCACGTTCTAAAAATTTCGATACACTCGTCTTATAATCCTTTTCTTTTTGATGCATGAATTCATAAAATCCACGACCTTCGCCGAATTGGCGTTCGATCGCAATGGCTTGGTCCACGACATCAGATACTTTCGTAACGACGGTCCCGTCGTCGAAGTGAAGGTCATACAATGGATCCACCCGTTCGAGTTTTACTCCCGTCACGCCTGCTTCTGCCAACTGCTCTTTCAACTTACCTGGCATCAGGACGATTGTCGGACCTTCATCGATGCGTCCACCGGATTCAAAATCGACGGATCGTAATCGACCACCGACATGCGCTTCTTTTTCAAAAATCGTAATCTCGACTCCCGGATGTCTTGCTGTCAGCAAAAGTGCTGCATGCAGTGTTCCGACGCCTGCTCCTACGAATCCTATTTTCATGTCCGCACCCCTTCTTTTTTGAGCACGAGTTCTGCCGTAATACGCGCGGATTCGAAGATTGTTGGTAAGCCGCTCCCTGGGTGTGTGCCTCCCCCGACAAGATACAAGTGATCCAGCTCTTCAAACTGGTTATGCGGTCGGAAATACATCATCTGTGTCAACTGATGCCCAAGGTTAAACGTCGCTCCTTGATGGATCCCCATCGCTTCCCAATCGTCCGGCGTGAACATCTCTTCGACTTCGATTGCCGCTTCAATCCCTTGATACGGTGAACGCGTTTCAAGCGTATCCAGAACACGTCGACGTAATTTTGGTCCTTCGATCGACCAATCGAGTTCCGAGTAGTTGTTCGGAACCGGAACTAACACATACATGGCGGACTTTCCTTCAGGTGCTAGTGTCGGATCAAGAACGGATGGATTTTGAACATAAAATGAAAAATCATCGGATAATTCTAAAGTCTGCGTCATCTCGCGAACGTTTTTCTCGTAGTCTTCCGCAAAATAAATCGTGTGATGTGGCGCATCGAATGTCCGATTGACGCCAAGATACAACATAAACGTCGAACACGAGAATTTTTTGCGATCAATTTTTGGTCGGGACCATTTTTTCAGTACTCCTTCCGGTACAAGGTGATTCATCGCATGTGCGAAATCAGCACCGACGATGACTTCATCAAATAACTCATGTTGACCTGACTCAAGGATGACCCCTTCGACGACTTTGCCGTTTAAGATCAATTGCTTGATGCCTGTACCTAACTGAACCGTTCCACCGAGTTCTTCGATGGCACGTTGCATCGCAAGTGGCACCTGATGCATCCCACCAATCGGATGATGGACACCGTATGCATGTTCCATGTAAGACAAGATGGAGAAACCTCCTGGGCATTCCCAAGCCGACATCCCTAAGTACTTCGCTTGGAACGTAAAGGCATACTTCAGTTCTTCGCTCGTGAAATAGTCGGACAAGACATCATAAAGTGATCGCCCGAGTGAGAGACGCGGAAGTGCTGTTAAGACACGCGGTGACAAGTAGTCCGTTAATCGGTCATGACGTGTCTGTAGAATCGGCATCAACTTACCGAGCTTTAACGCTTGCTCTGCCATGAATCGATCGTACCCTTCCCCATTTCCCGGAAAGTGGCGCTCGATCGTCTCTTTCATCCGGTCCCGATCCGTCGTCATCGTGAACTGTTCTGTTCCACCTTTGAAATAGAGTGTATACATCGGATCAAGTGCCTTTAGATCTAAATAATCTTCTAACCGTAGACCGGCTTCGTGAAAGACGTTTTCTAAAATATGCGGCATATTAAGAAAAGTCGGTCCTCGATCAAATGTGTATTCACCTAGCTTGACGGCAGAAGTTCGTCCACCGACTTGCGGTTGTTTTTCATAAACGGTGACGTCTACTCCTTTTCCTGCTAATAACAAGGCACATGCAAGTCCCCCTGGTCCTGCTCCTATCACTGCTACGCGTCGCTTCACCCAAATCTCTCCTTTTTATCTCTCATCGTTTCAACTATTATACTAAGCACATAGTAAGAGCGACAAATTTGAACTGTCTTCCAACTGTAAAAACGCCAGACTTCGCTTAGGAAGTGGCGTTTGCAGTCACGATATACCAAGCACCTTCTTTTAAGAATGGTGTGATCGAAATATTTCCAAACCCAGCTTTCGATAAATCTTCTTTCAATTCTTCCTGGCTTGGTAATGGATACAAATTCTCATGCAGTGTCATAAAGGCATTGAATGCTGCTGAGAACGGTGCACCATGTGAACTGTCACGAAGTGGAGTGACGAGAATGACTGTTCCATCATCTTTGACAAAACGGCGTACCCCTTTTAGTAAAGCAAGACGTTCCGGTTGTGGGAAGTAATACAAAATATTATTCATCATGACACCATCATACGTTTCTTTTACGTCAAACGTTTTGATGTCTCCGACGACGAAGTCAATCTCTCCACTCGTATCTCGTCGTCTCGCTTCGGCGATGACCGATTCTTCGATATCGATTCCAGCGAGTCGCAAATCAGGCAACGCCTCATGAATTTTGCGAAGATAACCGCCATAGGCACAGCCGATATCGAGCAGTGATGTCAGATTGCGACTTCGAATGATATGACGTACAGCCGGGAAAGCAACGGTCTCGACAAGTGCCGACGTTTCGGCAACGATGTCGCCATGTTCTTCTCCATTAAAGACTTTCTGTTGCCCCTCTTCTAGGAATTGTGGATAAGAGAACAAGGCGGGTAAATGTAGCTCCATCATCTCAGATAACATAAAACCGATACTACGATCGTCTGATTGAGAAAGTTCTGGCAATACATGACGCGTCGCCGTATAACGTAAATCTTTTTTCTTTAAATGACCGACAGCTACGCCAACCTCAAACCAGCGGGATAACGCTTCCTGTGTCAGCGGACGTCGCATCCGTAGTTGCGCTTCCGCCTGCGTCGCTCCCGATTGAAGAGCATCGAATAACCCATATTTATAACCGATGTATCCATGCCAGAGTGGTAACACCGGTTCTGCGCGTTTCATCCATTTCCGTGCCCGGAAGACCTTCGTCCATTCCTTCAACTGTGCCACAAGCGTTCCCCTCTCTACTGTGTAATACATCCCTTTTCCCAAATAACAACCACTTGTAAACAAAAATTACTAGCAGACACGACAAAAAGAGTCCTTTCGACCCAAAAGGTCGAAAAGGACTCTTTGATTTCGCATAAAATCAGAAAAACTTCATACCGTATGGAAGCGAATAGCCAAGGAATACTGTCACAAGGACAAGCACGATGAATCCGATGACGAAACCGGAATAGGCTTTTCCTTTTTTGACACGAACGAGTGTCAATTCTCCGAAGATGAGCGTCAAAAGACCTGCTGTGATCTTCGCATGGTAGAGTGGATCTGGATTTTCAGACACCCCCATGATTTTAATGTACAGGTAAAGACCTGTCGCGAACGTCAATAAAAGCAGAAGACGGAACGCCATATGAATGCCTTTTGCGGCTTTCTTATTGTTCTTGTACATCGAAAACGCGACGAAGAACGTAACCAATAAAAGTACCCAAAGTAAGACGTGTGTGTGAACGAATGCTGTGATTGGCATTTCATTTCCTCCTTTCTTTTCCTATTTCATCGTATCTGATTTCCGTACGAACACCTAGTGTTATTTTGTTGCTATATGATTTTTTCAGGAGATTGTCACATGTGTGGACTGAACAAGTGGGAATTTGACAGTGAAAAGACTCCCTTCTCTTACGACCGATTCCACATGAATTTCTCCCCCATGACCGGTGACGATTTCTTTACAGATGGCTAGACCAAGGCCCGTACCACCGATTTTCCGACTATCCGAGTTATCGACGCGGTAAAACTTTTCGAATAGACGACTGAGTGATTGTTTCGGAATCCCGATTCCCTCATCCCGAACTTGAAGAATGACTTGATCACGTGATGTCGTGAGTACGACATCAATCGCACCACCAGATGGTGAGTATTTCACCGCATTATTCAATAAATTATTGAGTAACTGTCTGATTTTTTCTTCATCTGCTTCAATGACAGGCAACTGATTTCCTTCGTGACGGAACATAATCCGGTGGGCTTGTGTCGAAGCCGCATAAAAGTGTGTCGTTTCTTCAGCAATCGCATGAATGTTCACAGATGTCTTTTTGTACGATTGTGTACCTGACTCCATGCGCTGGACGTCTAAGAAATCGTTGACGAGATTCGCAAGACGTTCTGTTTCGGAATGGATCGTCCGTAAGTATCGATCTTGGCGCGATTCTTCAATATCTCGATTGAGCATGAGCTCTGTAAAACCATAAATCGAAGAAAGCGGTGTTCGAAGTTCATGAGATACAGTCGAAACGAGTTCTGATTTCAAACGATCCATTTCGGTTTCTTTCGTCACATCCCGCATGACAAGCATCGTTCCTTTATGCACCTGATGAATGTGAATCACCTCGACATAAAATTGAATGAATACCGTTTCGTTTCTAATCGAGAACTGTAGACTATCTGTCGGTAATTCTCCACGAAGAACTGAATCAACATATCGACTGAAGTTTTCCGGTTCATCGACGACGGATTGAATGACTTCTAAGCATGTTTGAAGTGTTTCTTGTTCCGCCTGGACACCATATCGCAGTTCCGGGAATAGATCGTACAGTGGTCGATTGACGAAAACCTCTTCTTTCCCTGGCTCAAGATAGATGACCGCTTCACGAATTGAATCGAGAATCCGTTCCGTTTTCGTTTTTTCTCTCGTCATCTCGTCAAACAAACGCATCCGGAGAAGGGATAACGACAATTGACGAGAGAAGGACATGACATCCCGCATCTGTTCATTCGTAAACTGATCGCGGTAACGGACCAGATAGATATACGCGATGATATCATCTGCGGTTGGATCGAGAATCGGCACAGCCGTTTCATACATATAGTACGGGTACGGTAACGGATGATTGCTCACGACTTGTTTAGAGGAGTGAACTGGTGTCTTGAGTGATTTTGCTCGTTTTAACAGTGACGCATCGTTTTGAAGTAACTGCTCTGCCAGTTCATCCGTCATACCATAGGTGACGACGGAATAACTCTCTTCCTCATCGACGAATACTAATGCACCAATTTCAGAATCCGTGATCGTGACGAGCTTCTCGATGATTTCCGGATAAGCGGTCAACGATTCACGTGCCGCGAGCGTCTCTGTCAGATCATTCCGGTACTGAAGGTGTTGTTCATTGCGCATCGTCAGTTCCAATGCTTCTTCAAGTTCCTGTTGTTGTGCTTGCAATTCTTCTTGTTGCGCTTGTAATTCTTCCTGCTGGGCTTGCAACTCTTCATTTTTTGCCAATAGATGCTGTTTATTCTCAGAAATCGAACTTGCCATCTGATTAAACGATAGTGCTAAAATACCAATCTCATCTTTACGATTCGGTACTTTGACGCTTAAAACATCTTCACCATTCGCAAGCCGTTGACTGTTCTTAACGAGAGACAATAATTCAATCGTGATGCGACGAATGAATGGATAGATGAAGAAGATCAAAACAGCGATCAAAACGACGATATTCGCTAACCAAATCAGTTGCGTCGTTCGGATTTCCTGCTCCAATTGATCACTTGTCCGTTGTGCCCAATCTTCCAAAAATTCACGATAACCGCCGAGTGCCAGTTCACTTTTATTAATCTCTGATAATACATCGATGTTTCCTTGACTATCTAACTGAATCTTTCCTTCAGTTAACAACTTTTGACCGAGTGGCAATTCAGCTAGCGTCGTTCCTTTCAAGAAGGATTCTGTAATATCTCCTGACTCTTTCGCTTTGACATAGGATTGAACAAGCGGCAAGATTGCATCGAAATAGTATTGATATAGTTCTCTCGAGGACTGGGCGAATGCCTTTCCTTGATCGTAGATTGCATTTTTTTCGAACCAATCCGTTTGCTGAGCAATCTTATCTTGTTGAGCCATGACTTGGGTATACAATTCTTCATTTCCCATCAAGGCATAGCCACGCATGTTGAATTGAACATCCTGCCATTCTTCCCATAGAGCCCCTGCGCGTGCACTGCGATCTCGGATGTCTTCTAATTTCGCCCGTGTCGCTTGCAATTTCGTATCCGTGTAGTTGTAGACGATCAATGATGAAATCATCAATGTAGCTAATACGACATAAAAGGATGCCATAAGTTGGCGTCCGATTTTTCGATTAATCCACTTGGTGATCACTCAATATTCCTCCTACTACATCAATCAACTCAAGAGGACTAAAGGGTTTCGAAAAGAAGTAGTTTGCACCGATTTCTTCCGCGCGCTCTCGATCAGATTGTTGACTTTTAGCGGTCAACATCATAATTTTCAAGTGTTGCTTATCTGGATGTTGTCGAACTTTTTCGATGACTTCGATTCCTGTCATCCCAGGCATCATGTAATCCAACAGAACGAGGTCATATTCCGTGTTCATGATTTTTTGATATGCCTCGTCTCCGTCCGTCGCTTCATCAATCGTATATCCTTCATCTTCTAGTGTATCAAGTACCAACATACGTAAGACATCTTCATCTTCTGCTAATAAAATACGTGCCATCTATTAAAACCTCCCAAAATTATCCATCATTAAAGTGACATATCTTCTTTATTTTACACAGTTTTTTCACAATAAGAAACGGAAATCACTCCATACCTTGATTTTATTCCTTTATTCCTCATCCCTCTTTCGAACTATACTAAAACCTCCCTCGCCTCTACCTGAAGTAGGAGGACAAGAGAGGTCTCAGTCGTAAAATTAAACTAAATCAATCGTTTCTCCTAAAGCAAAAGCATAAATGACTTTCCGCGAGATTCGAATATGAAGAATAGCTTCTAATGCTTCTTGGTATAGATTCAATTGAGTCGCATACCGTTCACGTAACACATCAGCAGGTGTCTGTCCGACTTCCGTCGTAACGATTTGATCCGATTTATAGTCGAGTAAGATATATGACTCCCCATCCTGAATCAAGCAGTCGACGATTCCCTGCATGACTGCGTCATCCACTGGACCCGTCCAGTCTTTCCGAAAACGTGATGCTCCGATTTTATACGTAAACGGTAACTCTCGATAGACGTGGTTTGTCCGTAGTCGTTCGCTGAACAATTGTCCGATCTCGGAGTCTAGGAACTCTTGCAACTGTGGTGTTGCTTCCCGCATCGTCGTCGCTTCGATAGGTGTGATTCGTTCCATCGTTTCCCATTGATCGATCTGTTCTGAAATCGCTGTATCCGGTTTGTATAATTGCATCGCTAGGTGTAGGACCGTTCCTCGTTCCGCTCCACTAAGTACAGGTCCAAGGAATTGTGGCGTTCGGTAATACGTCGTCTGGCGATACGTCGTTTCAAATGCTGCGCGTTCCAACTGTTCCGCGCGCTTCAGTTCCGTAACGGTCTGTTTCGCTGCCGTCTCTGTCGCGAGTAGATGCGGATACTGATACGAAAATGCCGATTCAACGATTTCTTTGACGTGCGTATTGACGGGCACATCAATTTTTTCAAGCTTTTGGACGTGTTCGAGTTGCTCCACGAGTGTTGAGATTTCTTGATACGGTGCTAACTCCTCTAAAGACATCATGCGAATCGACCAGTTCGTCTCATCCGGACGTAGTAAACTACTGCGTAAGACTGCCGGAACGACCCATTCCGCATAACTCTTCGCTTGGCGCCGGTCATTTTCAGGTAGTAAGACTTCGTCGAGTGGCGTCATCTGCCAGGCCACCATTTGATCTTCTAAATCCTTGACTGTCCCGACGAGAATCAATTTTTCCTTCGCTCGAGTCATCGCAACATACAAGACGCGCATCTCTTCTGCCTTCATCTCGCGATCCATTTCCCGACGGATGACTTCCTTCAATAGCGTTCCAGATCGCAAACGACGAATCGGATCAATGGCGTCTAGAGCAATGCCATACGTCTTATGCAACTGAATGGCCTGCATTTGATCCTGTTTGTTGAATTGCTTCGTCAATTGGCTGACAATCGTCACGGGGAACTCGAGTCCTTTTGATTGGTGGATCGTCATGATTCGAACGACGTCCTCGTCTTCTCCAAGCGAACGGGCTTCTGCGAAGTCTTCTCCTCGTTCGATCAACCGATTGATCAGGCGTAGAAAACGATATAGCCCACGATAACCGGACGTCTCATATTGCTTTGCCCGCTCATATAAGGCATTTAAGTTAGCTTGACGACTTCTGCCTCCAGCGAGACAGCCGACATACTCAAAATAGCCAGTCTGATCAAACAATGATCGAATGAAGGCAGGAAGCGCACTCCCACGTGCTTCGGTTCGCCATGCTTGAATCTGACGGATGATCTCGTCTATTCGAATACCAAGTGCTGATTCCTCTGTCGCCATCGCGAGTGCCGCCTCATAAAAGCTTCCTTCTTTTTGTTTTGCTCGAATCCGCCCTAGATCACGATCCGCCACACCGAAAATCGGCGATCGTAACAGACTGGCGAACGGGATATCTTGAAGTGGATTATCGATTGTCTTGAGTAACGCCATCATGATTTGAATTTCCGTCGCTTGGAAATATCCGCCCGTCGTATCTGCATAGACCGGAATCTCATACTGTTCGAGTACTTCAACGAGTGCCTGAACACGCTTGCCGCGCGAACGGGCCAAGACGACGATGTCACGGTATTCGCATGTCCGGAATCGGTTCGATTTCGCATCGTAAATCAGATGTGGATGTTTAGAGTCGACGAGTTCTAGAATTCGTGTTGCAATCGCTCGTGCTTCAACTTCTTCTTTTTCACTATCAAGCGGATCAATCAAGAGTAATTCAGGGTCGACTTGCTCTGATTCTAAATAACTTAAATTACCGAGTCGAAGGTGCGCCGCTTCATCGTAATCAATTTCTCCGACTGTCTCATCCATGACTTGGCGGAAGATTTGATTCGTTCCATCCAACACCTCGAGGCGACTGCGGAAGTTCTTTGTTAAATCGATGCGTGTTCCGACGTCGGTCTGCTGGAATCGTTTGAATTTCTCCAGGAACAATCCTGGTTCTGCATGTCGAAATTTGTAAATGGACTGTTTGACATCACCGACCATGAATAGATTCCCTGTTGCCTCGTCCGTTTTCGAAACCAGTTGAATGATGCGTTCCTGGACTTCATTCGTATCTTGGTATTCGTCGACCAGTACCTCAACGAAGCGTTCCTTTAGAAGTTTTGCCACATCCGACGGTTGTCCCTCTTCCGTCAAAATCTCTAATGCAAAATGTTCAAGATCCGAAAAATCAACAATTCCACGTTGTTGTTTCGCTTCGAGATAATCATTTGCGAATTGACGCACGAGTGTAACAATCGTTTCTACATGTCGGAGCTGTGATCGTAAATCCTCCAAGTAATCGACACCTGTTTTTTGGACAAACAGTTCTTTCATTTTCTTGAATTCTGCAACGAGTCGTGTCCGCTCTGTCTGGAACGGTTTGATGCCTTCATCTCCGCGCGGACTTTTCCAACGACCGAATTCTACTGCTTGAAACGCAAGAGCAACCATCGACCATTGCCGTACTGACGTTTCAAGTACTCCAAAAGGAGCGATATCCTGTCGCATCATCTGTCCCATTTCCGTATATCCGGACTGTTCCAATTCAAAAGCAAGTTCTCGATAACGTCCTAGTAGATTCGACAACGTCTCCCATTCCAGTTCGACCAATCGTTGCATGAGCGGAGACTCATCCGGATCGATTGGTTGATCGTACTGATTGATTAAATGCGCATAAAACGCTTCCGGATCAGGTAAGGATCGAGAAAAACGGTAGAGATTTGAAATCAGCGAAAGCATCGCTTGATCGTCCCGATCTGATGTATAACTATCGATCAAATCATAGAATCCCGGATCCTCAGAGGCATAGAACGACTCAAAGACCGCTTCTAAGACATCATCTTGCAGTAATAACAGTTCAGATTCGTCAGCAATCCGAAACGCCGGATCCAAACCGATCCGGTAATAATTCTCACGTAGAATCGATAGACAGAATGAATGGATCGTCGTAATTTGTGCCCGGTTCATTAATTGACGTTGTTTTTTTAGATACAGATCATCCGGTGCCTCTTTGATACGCTGATCCATGACCTCAATGACTCGCGTTTTCATCTCACGCGCTGCTGCATTCGTAAAGGTAGCAACAAGAATCCGATCCGCCGACAACTCATCTTCGGGATCGATCAATCGTTGCGTCAGCCGTTCGACGAGGACAGCTGTTTTCCCTGATCCAGCAGCTGCTGAGACTAAGATATGTCCTCCCCTTGCTGAAATGGCTTGTTGTTGTTCTTCCGTCCAACGCACGCTCATTCTTCATCCTCCTTCAATCGTTCCAGTACCTCTTTTTCAGACATCGGTTTTAATGGACGATATTGATTTCCGAGTGATTCATCGAATTGACAGACTGAACGATATTCGCAGAAACTACACGGTGTCCGTTCCTGATAATCGAATGGATTGATTGCAATATCCCCATCATAGATATCTTGACTGCTGTCTTTTAATGCCTCCCACGCATGATCCATCAGTGCCGATAAATCTGCCTCTTGTACAACACCCTTCGTCTGTGATTTATGCAGTCCATTTTTCGTGAAGGTCACTTTGACGAGTGGGGATTTTTTTCGTTCATCGTATGCAATATGATCCATCGCTCGCAGTACCTCATCATTCTCGAGAATGACGCCTTGCATCTGATAGGACTCAAGTAATAGTCGATTACGTTCTGCTTCATCAGCAGATAAATCGCCTCGTAGCATCGGATTTTTAACATGGAAATACAGCGCACCAGCAGGTTTTGCCTGCTGTTGATACAGCAACTCTGACTGTTCCACGACTGTTTTCAAATACAGCAACATCTGTATGGCGAGTCCGTAATAGATTTCCGCAAAATCCAGTCCTCGTGCACTCGACTTATAATCTATGATACGGACGTATAACTGGTCACCGATCATCGCCTGATCAATACGGTCAATGCGTCCTGTGAATTCAATTTCCGTTCCGTCTGGTAGCGTAAAGCGTAATGGTGGAAACGTCGCATTCCCAAAACTGATTTCAAATAGATCTGGTTCAAAATCCGTTCGCTTCGCCTGCTCGACGAGCATCTTAGCGGTCTGTTCGACGACATCCGTCAACTTTTTCTTGATATAACCAAATCGACTCGAGCTCATCAAAATTGCATTCTGGATTTCTGGTGTCACCTTTTCAACAGCTTCCTTCGCAAGTGTTCCACATGTCTCACTATCGAGCTCGCGCCAGTGCCGTCCGGAAGCTTTGATACTGAGCGACAGATCATTTAATGCGCCGTGGAACAGATTTCCGATGTCCGGCGCTTCGAATTTATAGAGCTTTCGCTCGCGTAAACGAAGTCCATACCGAGCAAAATGTTTATACGAGCAAGCATTATACGTTTCAAAGCGCGAAACGCTCGCTTGCAGAGACTCGCCATATAAGCGATGCGCCAACCCTTCCGGTAACGCTTCCGCTTGATTTTGATAGAACAAGGCACTTGAGAATAGACCCATTCGCTCGCGTCCTTGTCCGTTTTCAAGAAGTGAATTATATACTTGAAACCAAATTGGCTGAATCGGATAACGTCGTTGCAAACGGCGGAGTTCAATCGCCGTCGCTGCTGCCGCGCGATCGGGACTCGTCACGAAATCGAGTTGTTCTTGCGGTGCATGTTCGCCAGCCTCCGCAAACTGTGTTTTGATCGGACGATCAAGCAACAGTTGCCGCTTCAATTGTTTCGTAATTGCCGCCGGCTGCAACGCCTTTCCTTCTTCATCGACAAGCGCATAACTGACATACAATGCTTCACTTGGAGCCATCATCCCTTGATACAGATAAAATAGTTCATCATCAAACACATCGAGGGACGCTTTTCCGACCGGAATACCATGTTCATGTAAAAAGTCATGATCATTTTCGGACAGTAACTTCGATTGATCTTGGACGAACGGAATCAGACCATCATTCGCTCCCAGTAAAAAGACGACTTTCACTCGTTGCAATCGTCCACGCACATAATCCGTCGCAATGACTTGATCAAGCGATGGGGGGACAAGTGCAAAACGCAGACTCTCAAGTCCTGTCTCGACCATTTGGACGAACAAGTCCATTGATAAAGTATGCTCAGGCGCAGCAGCTTCTAGCTGTTCGAATAGGTGAAGAATCGCTTCATACACTTGATCATGTTCCCGAGCAGCAAGTAACTGATCTTGCTCTAATGCTTGCTTGCGCCATTCCATTAAATGTTCTGCAATTTTTTGTTCTTCGAGGAATTGATAAAGACCTTTCGTATACGCGCTCATCGTCTTTGCCTGCTTTAACCGACGGTGTAACGGTTCAATCAAGTCGACGACGAACGTACGGAGATGATTCAATTCCTCTTCTTGCGCGATTTCCTCTTCCGTTAAGCGAACTTCCTCTGCTAAGCGTCGCTTTAATTGCCACGGTTGTTGCCACATCGACCCTTTGATGCCGCGTTCGAGCACGAACGTCTCGAAACGATCGAGCGCTAGACGCGCATCTTCTGCTGGAATCGGTAAGAGCTCCGTCTTCAGTAAACGAAAGACCGTTTCTTCCCGATAACCCGATGTCACGATGTCTAAAGCAGATTGAATCAAGTCAACGAGCGGATGATGGATCATCGGCTCACGTTGATCCAAGAAATACGGAACATCATACATGTGGAAGGCTCGTTCCAAGTGATCCGCATACGGTTCAAGATGTCGTACGACGAATGCCATTTCATGAAATCGATACCCTTTTTGTCGAACAAGTTGAATCGCTTTCCGCACGGCTGATTCTGCTTCGACTTGCCGGTTGACTGCAGCTGTCATCTGAAAGCCGTCAACGTCATGATCGACAGATGGATAACCTGGCTTTAACAAGGCCTGCTCTAAATGCCGTAGCCCTTCTGATTGAAATTTGATTGGCTGTTCATACAAGATTTCTTCGTACGGAATCGATTGTTCCTGCATTTGCCCGATCAACTGCATGTAGCAACGCTGGGACACACCAAAAGACGTTTGTTTTGCATAAGGATCCGCCGCGTCCATTGTAAAACTAATATGCATTTCAGCCACTTGTTGCATCAAGGCAAGCAGTACTTGTTGTTCCTGAAGCGAAAACTCATAAAATCCGTCGACGATGATCGTCGCTTGATCCAGTCGCGCTTTCGGAAGCAACTCAAGTAACGTCGTATAATAATCATCCGCATGGAGTGCCTTATCGACGATTCGTTCCGCAAAGCGCTCATAAATCAACGCAAGGTCGTTCAATTTTGGTGACCGTTCGAGAGACCGATCACTCACTTGACGCAACATATCTGGCTCGATCAATGAGCGTTTAAACGACGCGATGAGTTCATCAAGTCCTTGGAAAAATCCTGGCATATTTTTCGTACGCTTAAAAATCTTTAACTCGTCTTCTGATTCCTCGACGACCTGTCGGAGTAATAATTGTGTTCCTGTCTCATCGAGAAATGGAATTGCTTGATTTCCGTAATCGCGTAAAATATGAAACGCAAAGCGCCGTAAACTCATGACTTCGAGACGAACAAGACCTGCTATCCGTTCATCTGTCGCAATCCGACGCTCCATTTCAAATGACATCTGATCCGGAACGATGAAATACATCTTCTCGCCTAGTGGTCGTTGCTCGAGTTCTTGTACGACGCGCTCAATCAATTGTGTCGTTTTCCCACTACCAGCACGACCAATGTGCATATGGTTCATCAAGAAAACCTCCTCTACGTTTTTATGTATCATTATTATCGCACAAATAAGAACAAATGTACTGTTTTCGACGCATGTCTTTTCGATATAGATTTGCTATAATCAGAACACATCCTAATGTAAGGCAGGTGATGATTTTTGTCGCTCTATGAAATGCTTGGAGGCGAGCAAGTACTCACCTCTTTGATTCATTCGTTCTATCATCAAGTCTATCATGATTCCTTATTGCGTCCGTTATTCCCTGATGATCGACACCGTGTCGAACAGGCACAATTCGCCTTCTTGACCCAAATGACAGGAGGTCCACGCGATCCGAATCAACCGCCGACGAGTTTAGCGATGATTCACCGGCTATTGCCGATTCAAAAAGAGCATGCCATCCGTTGGTTGGAACTGATGGAAATAGCTTCTCTTGATACGATTCCAAATGAAGAAGCGCGACTCCAACTCCTCGAGCGATTACGGATTGGCGCAACGAATGTCTTACGTGTTTGCGAAGCACACCAGATGGACTGAGGGATTTTTCTTTCTCATCTGTCCATTTCCATGTAAAATAATAAATGGAGGCGATATAACATGACGGAAGAACAAGAACAACGACCGGAACTCGTAAAGAATGCGATTGAGCAAGCAGAAGCATCGACGAACGAGGACGATACACTCGAAGAAGAACAAACCGAAGAACAAAAAAAATTGGACCATATCAAAGGTCTCGTCACCCTTGAACGCGGTTCTGATTACTACCGTGTCGTTTTTTATGACGATCATAAACACTTGATTTTCAAGGAACTCGATTACGACCGTGTCGACTTTGTAGGTCGGTTCTACAATGATAGCTTTGATCCGACGAACTTGACGGAACTAGAAGAAATCGCAGACAAAGCACTTTCGACTTCTTTACGGAAACGATTCCTTTAAGACATAAAAGAAGCCGTCCTCCCAACTGGAGAACGGCTTCTTTTTTATTGATCGGATTGTTTTTTCTTCCGACGAAGGACATAGGCAAGAACGCCACCTGCGACAGCGATTCCTGTTGCCGCCAAGATTGGAAGTAAGACTTTTTTATTAGATGCTAGTTTTTGTTTGACTTGTTCAAGTCGCGATTCATTCGTCTCTTTTAAGGCGATCGATGTTCGACGATTCATCGTGACATGCTTCGCAGCATCCGTCACAACGATTCGTTTCGTGACCCAACGGCGATTTCCGGCATCATCGACGACTAGTTGTCGCGCGCGTTTGATTCCTTTGATTCGTTTACCCGGTGTATTTTCCGGACGTACGATGCGAGAACTGATAAAGCGTCTGCCACCTGTCGCACCAAATCCAGGCTGCAATTTTCGGCGATTTAACCATTCATATGATTCATTCATCGTGTCGCGGTAAAAGTTACCGCTTCACCTCCCTATGATTTCTCTCTCTACTTCTTTCTCCTTACATAAGTAAGATTCCTGTTATGTGTTTCCACTTTTCATCGATTCTTAAACTCCGGCAATTGGAAGCGCCGTTGCATTTCATACGCCAGTTCCAACGTTTTGATTCGTTGCCGTTCGATGCTGTATGCGGATGCGTCCGTATCAATACATTGACCTGTCTGAAACTCTACCTGTACTTTTCCAGACTTTTTTTGAACAGTCTTCATTTGCTTGAAATTGATCCAAATGCATTCCGCCTTTTCTTTTGCGGTCGTCGGAAAAAATATCGTTTGTGCCTGCCAATCTACTAAAACAGGTGTCTTTCGGTTCGGACCAAGAATATGTCGCGCTGCTTCGATCCGTCCACGCATCGATGAACCAAAATATAAACAGGATTCTTCAATCAACTTAATCGGATGACCCTCTAAAATACTTTCCGAATGCTCCTTGATGACAAGTGTCTGTGGTTCACCATATTGACCATATCGTGGAATCAAAGCTAACGTTTCTTCCGTAACTGGGTATGACATCTCCTTCACTCCCTTCCTGAATTATATTGGTTATATCAAACTTCCTTCTACTCTGCATGAGTATACCGATTATTTCCTAATGAAAAAAACGAGATCCTAGGATCCCGTTTTTAAAATTCTTCTGGCTTTTTTTCCTCTTGTTCAATAAAGTGACGTGGGAAATTAAAAATCACACAAACTTTCCCGACTCCATTTCCCGCAGGGCGATTCTCAATTGCTACCGTACCATCATGACGCTCAACGATCCTTTTGACAATGTAAAGACCAAGCCCAAACTTCCCTTCTTTGCCCCGTGAAAATTGATGAAACAAGGGCGAAGAGTCATCAAGTGGCGGTCCATCATTTTCAATTTCGATATGAACCTGATCCGCTGTCCCAGACAGTCGGATGTCAATTTGTGTTTCAGCATAACGAATCGCGTTGTCCATGACGTTTTCGAGTGCAACTCGTAATTGTTCCCCTTCACCAAGGACGATTCCCGCTTCTCCACTAACATGCCATTCGAGTGACTTCGTTCCAGAAAAACGATTTTTCAGCAGGTGTATCATCCGATCGATATCGACATTATCCCACGTAGAACGATCGAGCTCGAAATAGTCGAGCTTCGTGACGTAAAGAAGAGCCGCCACTTTTTTCTCTAATCGTTCCGCTTCCTCATCAATGACCGATACGGAGCCGGTTAAATCACCATCTGGATAGATCCCATCTGAAATGGACTGAGCATAACTTCGAATGACCATGATTGGCGTCTTCAAATCATGTGAAATATTTTGAAGCAACGATTTTTGTGCCTTATCCTGCTTTTCAAGATCCATCCGCATCGCATCGACGGACCGTGCCAGTCGACCGATTTCATCCCCACGATCGAGCGGAAGTGGTGTATCCCACTTTTGAGCCGCGATTTTCCCGACTGCTCTTTCGATTTCGACGAGCGGATGTGTTAGACGACGCGCCAACCAGAAGGCAATGAATAACGTAAAGATACTACCGATGATGACGACGAAGCCGATTTTTGAAAACAGTTGTGTAATCAGTTCTTGTCGATAAGCATCCCAGACGTAAGAGACACGATAGTAGGTTTCGCCGCTCTCTTCCATTTTACGAATACTATAATAAACGTCTTCTTTATCAAGACGCGTCGTATACTTTGCCGTAACTGTTTTTTGATCAATTGCATCACGGTACATCTGATTGATCAGTTGTTGCGGTGCCCCACCGTAATAAAGTTTTCCGTTCTTAGATAGCAATAGGATATTAACTGATCGAGATTCTTGTTTTCGACGATCGAATTCAATCGGATTATCTTGTAGCATCTCGATGACAGAGGCATCCTTCGAGAAGAAGACCTCACTATTCTCAAGCGTCGAATAGACCTGTTCATCGATGAAATTTCCGATCGATGAGCGGATGACAAGGAGAATGACTGCAGATAATGTGACGATGACGAGCAGAAACATCGCCCAAATCTGAAATCCGAGACTGCGATTTTTCATGCAGACACCAAGCGATAGCCAATACCATAGATCGTTTCGAGTTCTAGTTTCGATAATTTTTTACGGACACGACGGACAAGATCATCGACGACGCGGTCCGAACCGAAATAATCGTCACCCCAGACACTGACGAGAATCTGCTCGCGAGACATCGGTGTCCCGATTTGTGTCGCAAATAAAATCAGTAGATCATACTCTTTTGAGGTTAGATCAATTTCTTGACCGTTCTCCTCGATGATTCGTTTCTCAGGATAAATCATATAATCGCCGTATTGAATGACGCCACTTTTCGGTGTCGCATACGTACGTGCTAAGATTTTTTTGACACGAATGACCAGTTCGCGCGGAAGGAACGGCTTCGCAATATAATCGTCCGATCCCATCTCAAGACCAATGATCTTATCGATATCCTCATCACGCGCCGAAATGAAAATGACGGGTGTCGTTTCATCATGCGCCTTGATTCGCTTAATCAATTGAAAACCATCCATATCCGGTAGCATGATATCTAAAATCCACAAATCTGGCTTCTCTACGATCGAAGAAGCAGCTGCCTCACCAGATGTAAACGATTTAACCTGCCAACCTTCTTGTTCCAAGTACTTTACGAGTACACGATTCAAGTTCACTTCATCATCAACCAAATAGATTGTATGCATGGCTCTCACTCCTCGACTAATGTGCTTTGTTTCAGTGTATCAAAGGAATTCCGCAAAATTATGGGAGAGTGGATAATAATTCAAAAAAACCTTTCTTTTCAAAAGAAAAGAAAGGCGAAGTCATAAATTTTCTATTATTTGACGAGACGGAGCGCTGGATACGCTACTTGCTTGTTCTTTGAAGTCGCAGGTGCCACCTGTTGAAGTCGTTCCATTTTCACGACGTGCGTCAAAAATCCAACGCCGCCTCCTAGCAATACTGTTACACCCGTCATTAATAGAATCTCCATTTTCTTCGCCACCTTTTCCATCGCAATTGATAATCAGTATCATCCTCAAACTGACTATAGCATGCTTAAACGAAAATGAGAAGCGTTCTCACAAAATTAATCATCTAAAAACTTTTTTTGTTCTAGTTCATGACGTTTTCGAATGATTTCCTTCCAATCGAATTGTCCTTGTTCAAGTCCATTGATTAAAATTTCGGCAGTTCCGACATTCGTTGCGAGCGGCAGATCGTACACATCGCATAATCGAATGAGTGCGGAGACGTCCGGTTCATGCGGTTGCGCCGTTAGCGGATCGCGTAAAAAAATCACGATATCGATCTTTCCTTGCGCCACGAGGGCTCCGATTTCTTGATCACCGCCGAGTGGTCCAGATTTACAGCGATGAACATGTAAATCTGTCGCTTCCATGATCCGTTGCCCGGTCGTTCCTGTCGCATACAATGTATTTTTCTTGAAGAATGCAGCATAAGCTCGTGTAAACCCCATCATCTCATCTTTTTTTTCATCATGTGCGATCAATGCGATATTCATTCGTATCCCCTCCTTCTTGTCTATGCACAGAAAAAGAACTTCAGAAACCTGAAGTTCTTGAAACACTCATGAATTCGTCGGTTGCTTCTTCAACACGGTCCGTAAAATCTTTCCGGTCGTATTACGAGGTAATCGATCGATGAACTCAATCTGTGTCGGACATTTGTATTTCGCGAGTGATGTGCCACAGAATGTCCGAGCCTCCTCTTCTGTCATCGTCTCACGGACAACGACGAATGCTTTGACAGCTTCGCCCATCTCCTCGTCCGGTATGCCGATAACAGCGGCTTCAATGATATTTGGATGCTGATAGAGCACTTCTTCGACCTCACGTGGGTAGACGTTATAGCCACCGACGATGATCATATCTTTTTTGCGATCGACGATATAGAAATAACCATCTTCATCACGACGAGCCAAATCACCCGTATATAACCAGCCATCGCGTAACGTCGCTTGCGACTCTTCTGGCATCTTGTAATAACCCGTCATGACGTTTGGTCCACGAACAATCAATTCTCCGACCTGACCATCTGGTAATTCCTGTCCGAGTTCATCGACAACTTTGTTTTCAACATCGACGATCGATGTACCGATCGAGCCTGGTTTCTGAACACCATCGACCGGATTGAAACAAGTGACGGGCGATGCTTCCGATAAACCGTATCCTTCGAGGATATGACACTGGAATGTCTGATCAAACGCTTCAAGGAGTGGTACTGGAAGACTCGCTCCTCCTGAGACGAATAGACGGGTTGACTCAAAATAGGTCGCGTATTCCGGATGTGCCTTCACGGTTTGCAGTAAGAAATTATACATCGTTGGCACGCCTGCAAAAATCGTCACCTGTTCTTTTTTCGCTAACTCAAACGTCTCTTGTGGTGAAAACCGTGAAGCAATGATGATTGAGGCTCCATGTGCGAGCGAAGCATTGATGACGACTGTCAAACAAAAGACATGGAACATTGGTAATACGGCAAGTGTCCGGTCTTTACTTGATACGTGTAGATAATCTCCGATTGAGCGCGCATTTGACGTCAGATTACGATGCGATAACATCGCACCTTTTGGTTTTCCTGTCGTCCCACTTGTATAGAGAATGACGGCGATGTCATCCAGTTCATTCGTCACGTCTGTCAATGGATGTTCGATTTCGAGCCAGCGATCGAGCGTGATGAACGTAACTTGTTGATGTGTTTCGTTTGGTCCTTCCTGATCCGCATAGGGAACAGAGACGACAATCTTGAGGTTCGGTAAATGAACGAGACGATCTTTTGCAGCTTCGACAAGCGGAGCAATGCCTAAAATCCCTTTCACATCACCGTTCATCAGGATATACCCGATTTCATCCGGCGTGTATGTAGGATTGATTGGAATTGCAATAGCTCCTTGTTTCATGATGGCATAGTACGCGACTAGGAAGGATGGACTGTTCCCTAAGATAAGCGCAACATGATCGCCCTTTCGAATTCCATTTGCTTCAAGCGCGCCGGCTGCCCGGTGAAACTTCTCGACGAACTCACGATAGCTGACTTGCGTGTCCTCAAACACATACGCCGTTGTGTCCGGATGTGTTCGAGCTGTCTCCTCAACGGATTGAATCAATCCAAGCATGAGCAAAATTCCCCTTTCGAATGAATGACTATTCATTTTTTACGTAAAAAAAATCCATACGTAGTCAAAAGCGACCGTATGGATAGTGTAACACTTTTTGGAAACGTTTTCACCGAGTTTCTTTTTAACCGTTAACGATGACACCACCATTTAAGTGAAGGACCTGTCCTGTCATATAACTTGAATCGTTACAGGCGAGGAAGACATAAGCAGATGCCATCTCGGCCGGTTGCCCTGGGCGATCCATAGGTGTATTCTTACCGAACGTCTTGACTGATTCATCCGGGAACGTCTCCGTGATGAGTGGTGTCCAAATCGGACCAGGCGCGACGGCGTTGACACGAATTCCCTCTTTTGCCAGATTCATTGAAAGACTCCGCGTGAAGCTAACGATTGCTCCTTTAGTAGCGGAGTAGTCGATCAATAATGCGTTCCCCTCGTATGCTGTCGAAGATGTTGTATTGATGATGGCAGAACCAAGTGAAAGGTGCGGTAGTGCGGCACGGGCAAGACGCATCATTCCGAAGATATTTGTCTTGAACGTCTTCTCCATCGACTCATCCGTGATATCCTTCAGACTATCTTCTGGTTTTTGCATACTTGCATTGTTGACGACGATATCTAAGCGACCGAAATGGTCGATCGTTTTTTGAACAAGTGTTTCACAGTAGTCTGCGTCCCCAATATCTCCTTTAGAAAGTAGGACTTCGCCTCCTAATTCTTCAAGACGCGCCTTCGTTTCTTCTGCTCCCTCTTGATCGCCATAGAAAGCAATGACGACCTTTGCCCCTTCACGGACATAAGCAATCGAGACAGCACGACCAATTCCAGAATTGCCGCCTGTGACGATTGCGACCTTTCCTTCAAGCTTACCTGCTGCCTTATAATCATCACGCTCATAATAAGGTAACGGTTGTTCGTCCTCCGTCTTCGGTAATTGTTTTGAAATCTGTTCAAAATCGATAAAGTCCGTCAACGAACCTTCTAAAAAGTTATCTTTATTATAGCCCATGAAAAAAACTCCCCCTATGCTGTTGATAGAAGGAGTTTTCCCATAAAGACTTACGCTAAAACGTCTAGCACCTCATCAAGTTCGACGGCGCCGAAATATTTTTTCAATTCGTACCGACCGAGCACTTCGCGAAGAGACGCGCGATCATAACGTGTACCTTCAAGCGCCCGTGCGATTTCTTCCGCGTCCTCGACGCCAAAGAAGTCACCGTAAATCTTCGCTTCTTCAATGATGCCTTTTTTGACATTCAATCGAAAGTCAATCGTTCCGATCGGGAAACGTTTTTTTTGAATGACATCGAATTTCGGTGATTTTCCGAAATTCCATTCCCAGTTGCCATAACGTTCTGCCGAGATGGCACGTACTTTATCCCAGTCTTCTTCAGTTAAGATATACCGTTCAATCTCTTTCCCTTCATAGATCGAGGCAAGGAGATGATCGACGAATTGCTCCATCGTCAACGGTTCTGTCAGGAATTCCGAGATGTTTGCGACACGACTCCGAACCGATTTAATGCCTTTGGAACGCATCTTCTCTTCACTGACGACAAGCGCATTGACGACTTCTTCGATGTTCGAATCGAGCATCAGCGTACCATGACTAAACATCCGTCCTTTTGTCGTGAACTGGGCATTCCCGCTGATTTTCCGGCTTCCGACATGAATATCGTTTCGTCCAGATAATTCCGCTTCGACACCGAGTTTATGCAGCGCTTGCACGACCGGTTCCGTGAACTTTTTATAGTTGTTGAACGAATCACCGTCATCTTTCGTCAAGAAACTGAAGTTCAAGTTTCCTTCATCATGATAAACAGCGCCACCGCCGGAAAGACGACGGACGACGTGGATGCCGTTTTCCTCGACATACTTCAAATTAACTTCTTCATTCGTGTTCTGGTTTTTTCCGACGATGATGGATGGACCGTTGATATAAAACAAGAAATAGTCTTCTTCATTGACGTTCAGGTTGTTCAAGATGAACTCTTCGACAGCGAGATTGATTCGCGCATCGCGAATCTCAGGATGGAAGATGAATTTCATAAGGGTTTCGTGCTCCTTTGTGATGGAATCATAATGTGATCAGTTACAGCCGTCGACACCACACGTATCACCTTCAGCGATGATTTCAAGTGTTTGTTCTTGGCGAATCTTCGCGAAGACTTGTTCGAATGCTTCTACTGGTTGTGCGCCGGAAATAGCATATTTTCGGTCGAAGACGAAGAACGGTACACCACGAACACCAAGTTGTTGTGCCATCGCCTCTTCTTCTCGAACATCTGTCGCCAGTTCTTTTGATGCGAGAAACGCTGTGACATCTGCTTCAGCAAGTCCTGCTTCTACTGCGATCCGCTTCAGAATGGCTGGGTCATTCAAATCTTCTCCATTCATGAAATAAGCTGTGAACAAAGCTTCCGATACTGCATTCATCTTACCATGTTTTTTTGCAAATTGAGTCAGGCGATGAGCCTCGAATGTATTGGCTGGGATGACACGATCCATCTCGTAGTGCAAGCCTTCCTGACGTGCCGTATCAACGACACCTTGCGACATATTCCGTGCTTGTTCGAGAGTCGTCCCATATTTCGAAGCAAGAATTTCGTATAACCCTTGCGTCGGCACTGCTGGTGCATCTGGGTCAAGTTCAAAGCTTTTGAATTCGACCTCAACATCCAACTTTTCGTTCGCAATTGCTTGTTCTAAACGACGCTTCCCAATATAACAAAACGGACATGCATAATCCGACCATACTTCTACTTTCATCTGTGTTCTCTCCTTTTGTGCAGTTTCATACATTAAGCATAGTCGCCTCTAGACAGAGTTGCAATCTTTCCGCCCAGGTCGATTCGAATATGTGCGAAAAAAGAACCAAGATCGTTTTGATCTTGGTTCTTTAGTGCGTTCATCGCTTATTCTGTTACAAGCGCGTGTGCTGCATCTTCGATCTCAATATCGAGTTCTTTCGTGTAAGCAGCTGTTTGTTCTGCTGTCCAGTTCAAGACAGTTTTCATTTCTTCGATGACCGCGTCTTTGTGAGCACGAGCCCAAGCAATGTCGAAGAAGACAGCACCTGTACGACGGATGAAGAAGTCGATCGGACGAGCGACCATTTCATGTTCGATACCATAGTGAAGTTGTGCGTAGACAGAACGTGGAAGATCTGTCGTAGCAGCATCATATGCTGCTGCATATTCAAGCACTTTCGGTAAGTTCGAACCGTAGCGTTTTGCTAAGAATTGAACTTCCTCTGTTGTTAGACCATTCGTTGCTGTTTGAGCTTTTAGGAATTCAGCAAATCCTTTTGCTCCGCCGACATGTCCACCCGACATTGGCATGTTTTTCGTCGAGCAACGTGCATACGCAACATTTTCTTCTTTTTTCAAGAGTTTTGCAACGAGATCAACGACGTGCTCACCCATTTTACGGTATCCAGTCAATTTCCCACCAGCAATCGTGATGAGACCTGACTCAGATTGCCATACTTCATCTTTACGAGAGATTTCAGAAGGGTCTTTTCCTTGTTCATAGATCAACGGACGTACACCAGCCCAGCTTGATTCTATATCTTCCGCTGTTACTTTAACATCTGGGAACATATAGTGGATCGCGTCTAGGACGTAGTCTTGATCTTCGACTGTGAACTTCGGATGTGCTGTATCTTTATCGAAGAACGTATCTGTCGTACCAACGTATGCTTTTCCATCACGTGGAATCGCAAAAATCATACGACCGTCTGGTGTATCGAAGTAGACCGCTTGTTTGAGTGGGAATTTCGATTGATCGATGACAACGTGGACACCTTTTGTCAAACGAAGTTGTTTCCCGACTTTCGAGCCATCTTTTTCACGTAATTCATCAACCCATGGACCTGTCGCGTTGACGACTTTTTTCGCACGGATTTCATGCACGTCACCTGTCAAGAGGTCTGTCACACGCATCCCGACGACTTTTCCAGCATCGTAGATGATTTCTTCTGCTTTTGTATAGTTGACGACACGTGCGCCATGTTCGACTGCTTCTTTCATGACTTCAATCGTTAGACGAGCGTCATCTGTGCGGTACTCGACGTAGTAACCGCCACCTTTAAGACCTTGTTGTTTAACGAGTGGTTCTTTTGCTAATGTTTCTTTTGCAGATAACATCGTACGCCATTCAGAACGTTTAACACCTGCTAAGAAGTCATAGACACGAAGACCGATTGACGTACTGAACGGTCCGAATGTACCGCCCTTATGCATCGGAAGTAACATCCACTCTGGTGTCGTAACGTGTGGGCCGTTTTCGTAAACAATCGCACGTTCTTTACCGACTTCAGCGACCATTTGAACTTCGAATTGTTTTAAATAACGTAGACCACCATGGACTAATTTCGTTGAACGACTAGATGTACCAGATGCGAAATCCTGCATTTCGACGAGGCCAATCTTCATACCGCGTGACGCCGCATCGAGGGCGATTCCCGCACCTGTGATCCCGCCACCTACGACAAGTAGATCGAGTTCTTCACGTGTTAATCGATTATAAACATCTGCACGGTTTTTGCTTGAGAATGGTTGGTTAGCCATGAATAGTTCCTCCTGTTTAGGTTCGAAAAAAAAGAGACCACAACAAACACGCTGACGATGTCAACTGTTGCTGTGGTCTCTCCATATTCTCCGACCGGTTTATTAACTTGACCTTACTATAACATAGATCACATCATTTGAACAACATCGTAGCTTGAATAGCTTTTTGCCATCCGCCATAAAGCGCATCCGTCTCTTCTTTTGCCATACTCGGCTCGAAACGGCGTTCTTTTTTCCATTGCGTAGCAATTTGTTCACGGTTTTCAAAGAATCCGACAGCAAGACCTGCCAAGTAGGCTGCACCTAATGCCGTCGTCTCATTGATTTCCGGACGTTCGACCGGCGCTTGAATGATGTCACCTTGGAACTGCATTAAGAAGTTATTTTTAACCGCTCCACCGTCAACACGAAGTGTCTTCATCTCGATACCTGAATCTTGCTCCATCGCAGATAAGACGTCACGTGTTTGATAAGCGAGTGATTCTAATGTTGCGCGGATAAAGTGTTCTTTTTCCGTACCACGTGTCAAACCGAAGACTGCACCACGAACGTCTGAATCCCAGTAAGGTGTTCCAAGACCAACGAATGCCGGTACGACGTAGACACCTTCTGATGACGTGACACGCGTTGCGTATCCTTCTGATTCCTTTGCATCATCAATGATGCGTAATCCGTCTCGTAACCATTGGATTGCGGATCCTGCGACAAAGATACTTCCTTCTAAGGCATACTCAACTTTACCATCGACACCCCACGCAATCGTTGTGAGCAGTCCATGATCTGATTTCACAGCCTCTTCGCCTGTGTTCATCAACATGAAGCAGCCTGTACCGTATGTGTTTTTCGCCATTCCTGTGTCAAAACACGCTTGACCAAACAAGGCGGCTTGTTGATCACCCGCTGCACCAGCGATCGGAACCGCTTCTCCGAAGAAATGATAACCTGCTGTTTCTGCGTACACTTCAGAAGAAGGTCGTACTTCTGGAAGCATCGCTTTCGGGACGTCTAAGATGTCGAGTAATTCGTCATCCCATTTTAATTCATGAATGTTGTACATCAACGTACGACTCGCATTCGAATAGTCGGTCACATGTGCTTTTCCGCCAGATAATTTCCAGATGAGCCACGTATCGATCGTCCCGAATAATAGTTCACCACGTTCAGCACGCGCTCGTGCTCCTTCGACATGATCCAAAATCCATTTGACTTTCGTACCAGAGAAATAAGCATCAATCAATAGACCTGTCTTCTCACGGAAGAGCTCGGCATGACCGGCTGCTCGAAGCGCTTCACAAATTTCAGCCGTTTGTCTCGATTGCCACACGACTGCATTGTGAATCGGTTTCCCTGTTTCTTTTTCCCAGACGACGGCTGTTTCACGTTGGTTCGTGATCCCGATGCCGGCAATCTGCGACGGTTTTATGTTTGCTTCCGTCAGACAAGTCGCCACGACCGCAAGGACACTTCCCCAAATCTCGTTTGCGTTGTGTTCGACCCAACCTGGTTTTGGAAAATACTGCGTGAATTCCTGTTGCGCTGAATGTACGATCTCACCAGCACGATTAAACAGGATCGCACGTGTACTTGTCGTTCCCTGATCCAATGACAAAATGTAGTTCTCCATCTCTTCCCCATCCTTTTGTATCTAAATAAGTTAAGCTGACTTTGACTTCACTGACGTTGTTTTGTTCGGACGAACACCGAATCTATAGCATAAGCCTAATATGATGATTGTCACAAGTCCTACAATCCAAAAAGCCGGTGTATCTTTTCCTGTGAAGACCGAACGATAAAACAATCCGCCAAGACTTCCACCAAGAACTGGTCCAAGAACCGGAATCCAAGAGTACCCCCAATTCGATGATCCTTTTCCATGAATCGGTAGGATGAAATGGGCAATACGAGGACCAAGGTCCCGCGCCGGGTTCATCGCATATCCTGTCGTACCTCCGAATGACATACCGAGGCTGACGATCAAGAAGCCGACAATTAGAGGATTCAGACCATCCGAGAACTTATTCGCTCCGATTGATAACAACCCGATAACAAGTAAGAACGTCGCAATCATTTCACTCATTAGATTAGCAAATGTGTATGGAATCGCTGGAGACGTTGCAAAGACGCCAAGCTTCGTTGCTGGATCCTTCGTTTCCGCCCAATGTGGTAAGTAGTGCACGAAAACAAGACTTGCACCTAATATCCCGCCGGCGATTTGAGCGACGATATAGCCTGGTACATCCGCCCATGCAAATGAGCCGTCAAATGCTAAACCAAGCGTCACTGCTGGATTAAGGTGTGCCCCACTGAATTGACCAACGGCATACGCGGCAATCGCTACGGCAAATCCCCATGCAAACGTGATGACGATCCATCCTGCGTCCTTCGCGAACGATTTCGTTAAGCTAACGCCTGCGCCAACACCATTTCCAAGCGCGACTAGCAAGGCTGTACCTAAAAATTCTGCTAATAAAGGTGACATAAGTGTTCCTCCTTTTTTATTATGTGAAAAAAGCAACATAAAAAGGAGATCCACGTCAGCTCATACTTGAATTTTCTTCAAGTAGAACTCACACGTGAATCTCCCTTTTCTCCGTCACTTTGTATCAACTTGATATCACTATAACAATCGGTGAAAACGCTGTCAAACGTTCCAAATGATTTTTCTCACAATCCGATTAAGAGTGTGGTTCAAAATGCCGCCATAAATCCTTATTCGATGTCGTAATGCTTGAGGCACCTGCTTCAATCGCTTGTTCGACTTCTTCTACTGTATCAATCAGTCCCCCTGCGAATACGAGACGTCCTGTCTTTTCCTTCACTTCTTGAATATACTTCGGCATCAACCCTGGTAATACTTCGATGTAATCAGGTTGTGTGCGTTCCATAAGTTGATAACTTTTTTCAAGTGAACTGGAATCGAGTAAGAACATACGCTGCATCGTCTTGACCTTTTTTTGACGTGCCTTCAAGATGACACTCGCCTTTGTCGAAATGACGCCATACGGTTTCAGTTCTTGGCAAACATATTCCGTCGCGTACTCATCATTTTTTAACCCCTGGACGAGATCCATATGCAAAAACATTTTTTTATCGTATCGATGTGCCATCTCATAGACTGCTTTTAAACGCGAGACGTGCATTTCGAGTAAGACCCCATACTCATATGGACTCTTCAGCATCTTTTCAAAGTCTTCTAATTTTCTAACGGAAGGCAGGATCTTCTGTCCAAAATATGTCATGCGTTCTCCCCCTGATTCGTAATGTGTCCTAAGTATGTCGTGAAACTGAGGTATTAGGCAATGCTCTTTTCATGAAAATAAGTGAAAAGAGCGCTACGATTAGGGTATAGCTTAACGAAACGATTTATTTTCAGGAGGTGAATGCGCAGTCCTACCGTCTGTGCACGTCAATGAGTCAGCAAAAACGGATCACTATTTATTTATTCTCGATTTTAATTAATGCCCTAGGTAACAGCTTTATGGTGACCGCCTCGATCGGCAGTGCACCTTGGACATCCGCAAGCGAAGCTGTCGCGGCGATCTCACCGTTAACTGTCGGGCTGGCCATCATCGTTTTACATGTGCTTGCCTTGATTGCAGCGCTTTCTCTTGGAAGCCGCTTCAGTTGGTGGACGATCGTCCTCAGTTTCGCACTCGTCGTACTGTTCGGCGCCGCAATTGATTTCTTCTTATCAATCCATCAATTGATCTACACACCACAAGGACTATGGATGCGCGCCTTGTACATGTTAATCGGTATGCCGTTGATTTCACTTGGACTTGCACTTTATCTCCAGATCGGCTTCGTGTTGATGCCGCCAGATTACTTGATGAAATCACTCATCACCCGCTTTAAAAGTACATCAATCGGAGCAACGATTAGTCTCGGGATTCCTTTTTTGATTGCCAGTCTCTTTTCACTGATTGAACGTCAATTGATCGGCATCGGAGTCGGAACTTTTATTTTCTTAATATTGAATGGTCCGCTGATTGAATGGTTTCAGCGACTGTTCCCGATTACGGCTCGTCCGCCTAAACGAACTAGTTCTTAAATACTCAAAGAAAAGAGTTGCTCACAGACAAATTCGTCCGTGAGCAACTCTTTTCTTTACGTGTAGGATTTTCTCTGGAAAACAAGAATTGACGCGCCTAATAAGACGATGATATGCGCCATTACGAACAAGACGGAGAATGTTAAAGATGTTCCCATTGCTTCACTGATACCATAGGAAACAGAATCCTTGAAATACATCGACCAGTCCAAGTGCATGAATACGATCCATTTGGCAATCGCTGGTTTAAAGCCGATCAATAGACTTCCCGCAATGCTCGTAAAGAACTGCGCTAATACGGTAAAGCCAATGATCATACCGACCGAGCGGAATAATAATGAGAAGAACAACGTCATAAATATCGTAAAAATCGGACTGACGACCTCAACGATCGTGTCGCGGAACAGGATCGGATCTCCTACCTCTGAAAACACAAATGAGCCTGCGTAGACGATCGCAGCAATGAACACGAATTGGAATAACATGATCAAGATCGAGAAGATCAGCTTCGAGAAATAAATCGTCATTCGTGAATATGGACTCATTAATAGATGTTTCATCGTATCATACCGTACTTCATTCCCGATAGCTTCTGCCGTGAAGACAATCGTGATGATCCCTAATAAGGAGGTCAACAACACAAATGTTAAGGAATAGTAATCATAGCGTGTGAACTCAAAATCATTTGTCTTCGCCACAATGATAATACCAACCGCAATGACGACATATAGCGCTAAGACGATTTTCGCTTTTTTAGTCGTCCACCATTTCATCCATTCATTTTGTATGAGCGAAAGCATGTGAATCCCCCTCTTTTTTCGTTACTTGCAGGAATTGTTCTTCGAGCGTCAAGCGTTTGACGGTCAATTCATGTAAGTCAGCAATCGGCACGACAAGTCGGGCAATCGCCGGACACTCACTTTCTGGTGCTGTGATGATGATTTGTTCATCAAGTACTTCTGATGGATAGTTCGCGATGCGAAGGGCTTCAAGTACGTCAGTCATCGCTTCCTTATTGACGCGAAGTGCCACCTTTGCTCCGGTTTCGTTACGAACCGATTCGACCGACTTGATGACACCTTGATCAATGATGGCATATCGATCACTGATTTGTTCCATTTCACTCAGCATATGACTTGAGATCAAAATTGCGATATCCTGCTCACGCGCCATTTGTCGTAAATACTCACGAAGTTCTGCGATCCCGGACGGATCTAGACCATTTGTCGGTTCATCTAAAATCAAGACGCGCGGATTATGTAACAACGCGCGAGCAATTCCAAGACGTTGCTTCATTCCGAGTGAATACTCTCCAACTTTCTTCGAAAGCTTTCCTTCTAAACCAACGAGACGAGCAAGTGCGTCATAGTCGACTTGTCCGAGTCCTGGAATCAGGTTTTTTGCATGTATCAAGTTTTGTTTGCCTGTTAAATAAGGATAAAAAGCTGGATTTTCAACGATTGCTCCGATTTGCGTCAATGCCTTCGAACGCTCTTCTACGACATCATAGCCATTGACCGTGACTCGCCCAGCATCCTGCTCAAGCAGACCCGTGATGATACGAATCGTTGTCGTCTTCCCTGCCCCATTTGGTCCGAGGAAGCCGAACACTTCTCCTGGGGATACCTCAAAACTGACGTCTTTTAGAATTTGCTCTTTTCCGAGACGCTTTGAGATATTTTCAATCTTTAACATCTGCTCTTCCTCCTCATTCATATTTTGTCTATGCTATATAGTGTACGTGAATTCCCTGCGAAAGTTTCTTTTCTTACAAATATGTAATCTGATTCCAAATAAAAATCCGCTAACGCAGAAATTTGAGACTAAATAAGGAATGGAGTCTTCAGATGATTCTTTTTGAAGAAATGACACGTGAACATTTTCCGATCGTTCAATCACTGTACGCAAGCGTTCCAGAGTATGCATGCCTAGAAGAACGGGCACTACCACTCTCTGATTCGATCTTACAGGAGGAATTCTTGAATCCCGATACTGTATCGCTGATCGGGTATATCGATGGAGAACCTGTCTTACTGATTGACTACCTCCCAAAGCATCCGCAAGACGGTACAACGTGGATTGGTTTATTTTTACTTGATGCTTCTCATCATGGCACCGGAACGGGTAGTCGGTTACTGTCCGCCTTTTTCAATCAATTCTTAAGTCGAGAGTCACAGATTCATCTCGCCGTATTACCTGATAACGTAAAAGCCCGACGGTTTTGGGAAAAACATGGATTCCGCTACGTACGAACGAGCATCTCGAACCGTAAACAGCAAGTAGACGTCTATGTATATGAGTCAAACAAAAACAAATGAGAAACGTATGAATGGAGTATCACACAATGTCCAGACCCTCACTTCGCTTTGACATCCTGTTAGCGGGATTGATTTCCCTATTATTTTTAAGCATGACGCTGTTGTTGACCTTCTTCATCAGTCAACACGCGACAAGCCGACTCCAATCGGAAGTCGGAATGAATCTGTCAACGACTGCTCATCAACTATCCGACAAGCTCGATCATTACATGTGGTCACGCTATGCAGAAGTGAAGTTGCTTGGCTCTTTATCAACGATTCAACAAACAGATCAAAAAGTAGAAACACGTCGGACACTAGAGGAGTTACAACGACAGATTCCCGACTTTTCTTGGATTGGTCGTTTAGATGCGAACGGTAAAGTCATTGCGTCAACGAACCAGATTCTTGAAGGAACATCGATCAAAGAACGACCTGTTTTTCAAGAAGCATTATCGCAACCATTCATCGGTGATGTTCATGAAGCCGTCCTACTCGCAAAATTATTGCCGAATCCAAGTGGTGAGCCACTCCAATTTGTCGATATAAGTACACCTTTATATGATAAGGGACGATTTTCCGGCGTCCTCGCGACACACCTCAGTTTCGAGTGGGCTAAAGCGATTGAACAAAGTTTCCAGAGCGCTACCTCTTCTCTCCAAAAAGTCGATGTCTTCATCGTTAGTCAAGATCGAAAGACGATTTTGCTTGGACCAAACGGATGGAGTGGTAAGACATTGCCTACTAGTGTAACGCTCACTTCGAATGCTCCTGCGACCGCTTTTTGGAAAGAGAAAGAATTCGTCTCTGGTCAAAGTACGAGCCGTGGTTACAAAGACTATGATGGACTAGGTTGGACGGTTCTTGTGCGTCAACCGACATCGATTGCCTTCGCTGATGCCGACGCTTTACGCCAAACGATTTTTATCGCTGGGTTAATTGCCTCTCTCATTACAGCTCTGCTTGGGTGGATGTTAGCGAAACTGCTGACTCGACCACTCTTAAAAATCACGCATGCCGCACAACAAATGCAAGGTGATCCTTCAAAATCACTTCCGAACCATCGTGGAATCCGAGAAATCGAGACATTAACAGATGCCCTACAGCAACTGATTCGTCGATTGCTGCATACCGAAAAAGAAAAACTGACGTTTGAACGATTATCGCAACGTGACAGTCTCACGGGTCTTGCGAATCGAAACGGTCTTGCTCAATACATCGAACAATTACCTATAGGAACGCATTCCATCTACCTTTGTCTCGATTTAGACGGTTTTAAAGCAGTTAACGACACATATGGGCACGCACTTGGTGATCTCCTCCTGATCGAGGTCGGTCAACGTCTCAAACAGTTACTTCCACCTGGTGGCTTCGTCGCTCGTCTTGGTGGCGATGAGTTCATCATCGTCTTAACGCATCAGTCTGTAGTAGAAGCACAACACTTAGGTGAACAATGGATTGCCCATGTCTCGATGCCTTATCATTTAGAAGAACAGACTGTCCATATCGGAATGAGCATCGGACTCGCTGAACAGATAGCAGGTGAATCGCTCGAGCAAGTCATGCACCATGCGGATTTAGCGCTCTATCGTTCGAAGCAAGATGGTAAAGGATGTATGTCCGTTCATTGACCTTTTGGAACGGAGGATTGACAAGCGCGGTTCTCCTCCGTAAGGTGAACGAGAAGCGTATAAATTTTCAACAAGGAGCTGTCAGCATGAATCAATGGACACGTGAAGCACGATATCGTCCCCTCTCGGATGTCGATCCGACCGTATACCAAGCGATGAAGGAAGAAGTAAGAACATCTCCTTGGCGATTTTCTTACCATATCCAACCTCCAACCGGACTTTTGAATGATCCGAACGGCTTCGTCTACCACGACGGTCTTTATCATTTATTTTATCAATGGTTCCCACTCGGTCCTGTTCATGGTCTAAAGTACTGGTATCACATGACATCAAAAGACCTCGTACATTGGTTCGATGAAGGGGCCGCCTTGATTCCAAATGACGATCCTGATTCGCACGGCGCTTATTCCGGTAGTGGCTTCATCAAAGATGATCAAGTGCACATCATGTATACCGGTAACAAACGGGACGCAGAGTGGAATCGCCATACGAGTCAAATCGTTGGGCACCTTCGTTCGGATGGACGGATTGAAAAACACTTACCACCTGCTATTCCAACCGTTCCTGAAGGCTATACAGAACATTTTCGTGATCCGAAAGTCTTTCAAGATGCATCGGGCATCTGGTACTGCATACTTGGAGCACAGCGCACTGACTTGACAGGTTGTACTGTCATTTATCAGTCTCAAGATGCAGAGCACTGGACGTTTGTCGGTGAGTTACGGACGAGCTACCCGACATTCGGTTATATGTGGGAATGTCCTGATTATTTCGAGCTTAATGGAAAAGGCGTCTTTCTCTTTAGTCCTCAAGGGATTGAGCCAGATGGTACGAACTATCAAAATATTTTCCAGTCCGGTTACTTCATCGGGGAACCGTTAGCTTTACCCAACTTAACATTCACACATGAACCTTTCCAAGAACTCGATTTCGGATTCGACTTCTATGCGCCACAAACAACTGAGGCGGCAGATGGTCGACGGATTCTTGTTGGTTGGATGGGTTTACCGGACATTAGTTATCCTTCTGACATTTATAACTGGGCACATGCTTTGACATTGCCACGTGAATTAACGATCGAACAGGGACAACTTCGTCAACGACCTGTCCATGAACTGACACAGCTACGAAAAGAAACCTTATTTGACGAAACGATTCTTTTCGAGCAAGATGTGACGGTTGCGGAAGCCGAGATTTTCGAACTCGTGATGACAGACTTGAAGCTGTCGTCGGATTCGTTCCGCTTCTCAATTCGTCAAGACGCTACAGAAGAAACCCTATTTAAATATGATGTCGTTTCGCGTCAATTTACGATTGACCGGAGTCGTTCGGGTGTGGACGTTCCTGCTGAATCATTTGGTACATCACGATCGACTGTCCTTTCGAAAGACTTGCAGACATTACGTTTGTTTGTGGACCGGTCCTCGTTCGAACTTTTCCTCAATGATGGAGAAGCCGTCGCAAGCGGACGTATTTTCCCAAAAGCAACGAGTCGAGGTATCGGATTCTCTGGTGAGGCGACTGCCCACCTCTCTATTTATGATTTATCTTAAATAACAAAAAAGCATTTTCCTGAACATAATCAGGAAAATGCTTTTTTACTTCACTGCTTCAATCGTGATTCCTTTTCTAAATCGAAGGCGAGAATATGTTGCTCTCCGATTGGACCCATGACCGATTGTAACGTATCGACATATCCCGTCTTGAAATACAGTGATTTTGCAGCGATATTCTTTTTATTGACCGCAAGTGTAATCGATGTGACTTCCGGGAAATGATGATGAACGAACTCCGGTAACTGCATCATCGCTTCCTTCGCGTATCCTTGATGTTGATGCCGTTCATCAATCGAAAAGGCACGTAACAGGACACTTTGTTCATCCGTCCGGTGTGTTTTAGGGGGATTGAGATGGAGAATAAAAAATCCGACGACGAGCTCGTCTTTTTTAATAACAACCGGAAACTTATCGGGATGTGCAACCGCATCCGTAACGACATCCGTTGGAAAAGAAGTAAACTGAACTTGTTCTTCCGGAAGAATGAACGCCTCACATTGTTCATAATGTTCATTTGTATACATGTGTAATTTCACTACAGACATTCTCATTCCGCCTTCCCTCTTTGTACAGGACAAGAGAGTACTCTCTTACATCTATTCCCATTTTAATATTTTTGAGTCCATTTGCCTAGTCTTTTAAAGGCACTCCTCTTACATTGCTTCCAATAGTCTTTTGTCTCTTTATTCCACGGTTCGTCTTTCAGTAATCCAATCCGATCATTAAAAATGCTACACTAGGGAGAGTTCGATTTAATGGACACGAAATTAAACGCTCGAGGTGAACTGTATCATGCATGAAGATTTTTTCGAACAGATGGAGCGATTGACCGGCATTCAATTGAATCCTGTCCAACAACAGGCAATTGAACATGACCATGGTCCGTTGCTGTTACTCGCCTCACCCGGCTCTGGAAAAACAACGACCCTTAATTTTAAGATTGCCTATTTGATTTTACAAAAAAAAATTGAACCACATCGTATTCTTGGACTGACCTTCAGTAAAGCGGCAGCTCGCGAAATGGCGGATCGATTTTATCATTTATTCCATGAACTAATCGGAACAACAGCGGCTTTTTCGACAATCCACAGTTTTGCTTTTCAAGTCGTCCGGGACCATACGTCTCAACAACGCCTCTCCTATACGATCATCGAAGGACCGATGGATCAACAACATCCGAATGCGCCACATAAACGGATGTTACTGCGCCGTATTTTCCAGGAAATTAATCGAAGTGTCATTACCGATGATCAAATGGATGAGTTGTTACGGATGATTTCCTTTGTCAAAAATCGCCTTCTTTCTTTAAAAGAAATCAAGGCAGTACCGACGACGATCAAACACTTTCCTGACATCTACGTCGCATATGAACAATTCAAGTCTCGTGATCCTCTACATCCGTTACTTGATTTCGATGATATGTTGACGTATGCTAATACGATTTTGGAACAAGACCGTCGTCTATTGCAACATTACCAACGTCGCTTCGATTATATTCTGACAGATGAGAGTCAAGATACATCACTCGTTCAGCATCAACTGGTTGAAAAGTTAGCCTTACCCCACAATCGCCTTTGTGTCGTCGCGGACGATGACCAGACGCTTTACAGTTGGCGTGGCGCAGATGCATCCAAGATTCTCCACTTCAAGGATACGTATCCGAATGCGACGATTCTTTACATGGAACAAAATTATCGCTCATCAAAGGACATCGTCTCAGTCGCCAATCAGTTCATCCAACGTAATAAAGCACGTTATCCGAAACAGATGTTCACGGAGAATGCTGCGGTTCGTCCAATTATCTTAGAGACGCTACCGACTTATGAAGATCAGACTCGTTATTTATTGAATCAGTTACGGACGGAAACGAATTACCGCGAAGTCGCCATCTTATATCGCAACAATGCTTCTTCGATCAACGTCATGAATGCGTTAGATCAAGCAAACATTCCTTTTTACATTAAGGATGTTGATCATAAATTCTTCAGTCATTGGATTTTGAAGGATATTTTAAATTTCATGACATTCGCACAAGATCCAACAGATATCGAGATTCTAGCAACCATCCATACGAAGTTCGCCGGATATATCTCAAAAGCTCAACTGGCTCAATTGCAACAGTTTGGTTCGGGTGAATCTGTATTTGATCTACTCATAAACAAAATCGAGATGAAGTTTTATCAAAAGAAACAACTTCAACAAATGAAGCGCACATTCGCTTCCATTCAGACCGTTCGACCGTCTGCTGCCCTCTCATTGATTCGTCATGAACTGGGCTACGAAAAGAATTTGCGGAAAATGAGTGAGAGTCTCGGTTTTAGTCTCGATCACCTGCTTGAGACATTAAATACGATCGATAACATCGCAAGTGATGTACCGACGTTACTCGCCTTTCGTGAGCGGATCGCGCATCTTGAACAGTTGATGCGTGATGCGAAACAAAACAAAAATCAAAATGCGGTCACCCTTTCGACCTTTCACAGTGCAAAGGGGCTTGAATTTGATCGCGTCTTTATGATTGATCTCGTTGCTGGTATTCTTCCATCGGCTGACACGATCAAGGCGTACAAGAATGGACAACTCGATGATATGGAAGAAGCAGCACGCTTGTTTTACGTCGGGATGACACGGGCACGACACGAACTGCATCTCCTGTCTTATCGTTTTAAATCGAAATCGTTCGATGTCTCACCATTCGTCGAAGACGTTCATCGTCTTGTTACACCGGATTCCGCAAAACGAAAAATAGAACGCCAACGTCCTGCCATTGCAGCGCGAGCTAAAGTTCCTCCACTTCCGATCACTGAGAACATGCGTGTATCGCATACAGCATTTGGTCCCGGAACCGTCTTGCACCTGGTTGATGACGTGCTAGAAATTTCATTTGATCAAGGAATGAAAAAACAGCTTTCGTTACAAGTCTGCTCCGAAAATGCATTACTCGAAATTTTATGAGCCAAAAAAGCCTGTTTCACATAAATATGTGAGACAGGCTTTTGGTATATATCAGTTTTTAGGTGATGACTCATTTTGACGAATCAAGGCATCTCTGATTTCTGTCAATAGTTTTTCTTCTGTCGTTGGTACCGCTTCTTCTTCGACGACTTCTTCCTTCTTCCGGAACGAAGTGATTCCTTTGACGAAGATGAACAAATAAAAGGCAATCAATAAGAATTCGATACTCGCCTGAAGGAACTGACCGTACTGTAATTTTGCATTTCCGACCATGATTGATAATCCTTTGACATCAATACCACCGATGATGATACCGATCAACGGCATGAAGACGCTGTCGACGAGTGATTTGATAATCCCGCTGAACGCAGCACCGAGAATGACTCCGACCGCTAAATCGATCACATTGCCTCGAAAAGCAAACTCCTTAAATGCCTTAAACATGAAACGTCCCCCTTACCAAGCACGGGACGCCAGTTGCTGAATCGCATATCCGACGCCGTGCTCATCGTTTGTTTTCGTCACATGATGCGCAATCGCTTTTGCTTCATCATGACCATTCCCCATCGCGATCGCCTTTCCAGCAACCTTAAACATGGGAAGATCGTTCAGATTATCACCGATGACAGCGACTTGTTCGATCGGCACACCAAGGTGGTCCGCGAGGATTTTAACTGCCGTTCCTTTATCGGCACCGACTGCCATGACTTCGATGTTATCGTGTCCTGACGACGTGACATAGACACCCTCGACTTTCTGCTCGATTTCCTGCCAGATTGTTTTCATCAATTCTTGATCAAATGAGAACGAAATGAACTTGAATACTTTTCCCGCTTGATTACGAATGTATGACCGGAATCCATCAATCATCTTGACGTCTTCGTGGACATAATAGCGATCGTGGAAGAAATCAAGCACTTGTTTTGCCCGATCACTTTCTTCACTTAATTCTTTTAACGAATCGTAGACTGCATCAATCGTCGCTCCTTGCGCTGTCACGAGTCCTTGATCACAGAACATCTCGAAGAAGACTTCGTACTGGCTAATGATGCCGTAAATTTGCTGTGCTTGTTCTGTCGTCAGAGTCGTCGCACTCAACTCTTCTCCATCGACGGTCATCACACGTGCCCCGTTTGAAGCAATGATCGGACAATGAATGCCTGCGGCATCCGTCAATTCTTTAGCATTTAAGTAATTACGTCCTGTTGCAATTGCAAACTCGACACCTTGTTCGCGTGCTGCTTCAATTGCCTGAATCGTCTCCGGTTCTATTCGTTGTTTGCCCGAAAGAACGGTACCATCCATGTCTGATACGAGTAATTTAATTGGATTTGCCATCGTCTTCACTCTCCTCTTTTTCTATTTCCATACCACTATACCATTTTTCACATTTTGACTGGTCGTAAACACGGTTTACAAAATCGGTGACAACAAACGCGAAATACTTTCCTTGAATTTGATCATTCTTGAACGCGCAACATACGACTCGACCGTCATGAGCTTTGATACATCACAATCGGCTAAGAAGAGCCGTTCTAGTTCAATTGCTACTTCCTGATCATAGACAATTGTATTCATTTCGAAATTTAAACGGAAACTTCGTGCATCGATATTCGTCGTCCCGACTGAAGCAATCTCTCCATCAACAACAATCGTCTTCGCATGTAAAAATCCAGGTTCATACGTGTAGACTTTAGCTCCGTACGACAACAACTCTCCTACAGCAGCTGTCGTCGCCCAATAAACGAATGGATGGTCCGGCTTATTCGGAATCATGATGCGCACCTCCACTCCAGACAGAAGAGCTGCCTTACATGCATCTAAATAACTCGTGTCTGGAATGAAATAAGGCGATTGAATGTAAATCGTCCGCTTTGCCTCATTGATCATCTTGATCAAAGCAAGCTTCAGATATTCTGAACGGGAATCCGGACCCGACGTGACGATTTGCATCGGTAATATATTCTGAACCCTGTGTGTCCCGTAGTAGAACAATGATTTTTCTGTATAGACGTCACTCGCTTGATTCCAGTCAAGAATAAAACGGTCGAGCTGATCGTGAACGACATCACCTTTCAAGCGAAAATGCGTATCCCGCCAGTAGCCGAACTTTTCATCGATACCTAGATATTCCGTACCGACGTTAAATCCACCAATGTAGCCGATTCGACCGTCAATGATACAGGATTTACGGTGATTGCGGTTATTTAAGCGAAAATTAACGAAACCAATCGTCGACGGGAAAAAAGCGAACACTTCTCCCCCATGTACCAGTAAATCTTTGAAATCCGTCCGTTTGAGACTACGTGATCCGACAGCATCATATAATAGACGGACTTTGATTCCACGACGGGCACATTCGGTTAATGTATCGATCAACGCTAGCCCAAGGCGATCTTTCTGAATGATGTAGTATTGAATATTCACTTCATGCTCTGCCTGGCGGATATCTTGAATCATCCGATTGAATTTCTGTTCTCCATCCGAAAGAATCTGCAGTTGATTCGAGAGACTGAGTAACGAACCGTTCGACATCAGATTCATCCGAATCATATCCCGGTGCTTTTGAATCATCGGGTGCCGCCCCATCGTCACGAGTTCTTTTTTCTGTAAGGCAATCCGTCTATCGTGTTCTAGTTGTTCTTCTTCCGTAATACGATAAAAATTCGATTTTTTCAACAATCTTCCGAAAAACAGATAGACGAGAAACCCAACGAGCGGAACGAAATACAAGATGAACACCCATGCCCACGTCGCACCAATATCGCGCCGTTCGAGAAAAATAACCGTTAGGACCGCCAAGATATTCATGATGAGCAATCCGTAGACGATGATGATCGTGAACGTACTCCATACTTCCACCATACGATTCCCTCCCGTTTCAACGGTATTGTTCGATTTTGGTCCCTTGTCTCCTATTCCCGTTTCCTTCCGCGTCATTCTTTTGAAGACAAAAAAAACCTTTTTAAAGCACGAATGGCTTCAAAAAGGTTTAGGTCTTTCATGATTCTTGACATGGTTCCGGTTGTTGTAACGCCATTTGTTCAAGTGTCGCTTTGACACCTGCTACACAGTCTGGCAATCCAACACCATCATAAGCAAGTCCGGCTAAATGAATGTGTGGATAGTGCGAAGCGATGGTTTCTCGCACTTCTTGAATCCGCTGTGCATGCCCTACCGTGTAGGCCGGTAAGCCGTCTAATAGACGACTGATGACGACACGTTCCGGTTGCAACGGACGACCACAGATGGCTTCAAGATCTTCTAAGACGACCCGTTCAATCATTTCGTCTGATTCACGAACGAGTGCATCTTTTCCGGGACGACCGATGAAGGCACGAAGCACGGTATGATTCGGTGCTGCATGATTCCACTTTTGATCAATCGCCGTACACGCTGTAATCGAATACGGTGCCTGACGGTTGACGATGAAACCTGTTCCATCGATCGGCAACGCTGTTTCCTTATCGAAAATCAACGTGACTGTCGCTGTCGAGTGTGTCGAGAGGTTCGCAAGCCCAGGCAGCGTCGCTTCTGGTAACAGGGACACGACTTGGCGATGCGGAATCGTCAACAAAATATCATCGGCATACTCTGGACCATGATCCGTTTCGAGACGATACCGCCCATCTTCTTCCCGTTTAATCGAGCGAAGTGGTGTCTCAAGACGAATTTCTGTCCGTTCAAGCACCTCTTCTAGCCGCTCGACGAGAGACTCGAGTCCAGTAGCGAGCGATAAAAATTGACCTGTCGCTTTGAGCGTCGGACCTTGTTGTTGGTCAAGCGGACGCATGAGACGCATTCCTTCAAACAAACTTCCTGCCTTTTGTTCATTTGCAACAAATTGTGGGTAGGTCGCAAACGTACTCATCCGATCGATATCACCAGCATAAATGCCTGAAAGAAGCGGTTCGATCAGCTTCTCGACGAGCGCATCTCCAAGACGCGGACGCAAATACTCTCCTAGTGGGATATCTGTTTCTGGAATCGTCAAATCAGGAGCCGGGTGAAGCAATCGTTCTGACACTTCTGCTTTTTCTTCTTCCGTCAACAAAGAAGTCTCTGCAAATAACTCTAAATCCGTCGGGATACCCATGACGGCACCTTTTGGAATCGGGTGGAGACCTCGCGCATCCAATATATAGGCTTGCGACGTGTTATTACGAACGAGTTGCTCCCCTAATCCAATCTCTTCGATGAGATCCGTCAGTACGTGTTTTCGTGCTACATACGAATCTGGTCCCCGCTCGATCGTCAATCCTTCGTCCCGATATGTTGCCACCTTACCACCGAGACGACCTTCTGCCTCAAGTAACGTGATGTTCATTTCCGGAAACTGTTTCTCTGCATAATAGGCGGCCGCAAGTCCTGATATACCGCCGCCCACGATGACGAGACGTTTACTGGACATAACTACCCACCTGTTTCGCGACGGCTTCCGTGACAGCTTTCATGAAAGCAGGATCCGCGTTTGGCATGACAGGTCGCGCATAATAGATTCCGAGTTCGTCGCAGACGACTTTACACTCATAGTCATTATCGAATAATACTTCTAGATGGTCCGCAACGAAGCCGACTGGCACGTAAACGAACGCTTCGTATCCTTTTTCTTCGTAAACATCACGTGTCAGATCCTGAACATCAGGGCCGAGCCATGGCTCAGGTGTTTGTCCAGCTGATTGCCAACCTGTGATCATATGCGGTACACCGGCACGTTGTGCAATCAATTCGGCAGTTTCTTTCAATTGCTCTGGGTACGGATCGCCGTTTGCGATGATTTTCTCAGGCAGACTGTGCGCTGAAACGACGAGAACGGCTTTTTCTTCAGGAACTGGTAAAGCGTCGAACGTCTTGCGGATTTCTTTCCCCCACCAATCGAGAAATGCTTCTTCTTTGTACCACGATTCAACGGATGCGAGACGAATACCGTGCTGATCTGCGACTTCCTTCGCACGACCATTATATGAACGAATACTGAACGTCGAATAGTGCGGTGCTAAAACGACTGTGACCGCTTCTGTGATGCCGTCTTTTGCCATTTGCTCGACAGCATCCTCAACGAATGGCTCGATGTGCTTTAGACCAAGATAAAGCTTAAACTCGATTTCACCGGCATATTTCTCAGACAATTGACGGTGCAGCTCTTCTGCCTGGTCAATCGTGACTTGTGCGAGTGGTGAGACTCCACCAATGGCTTCGTAGCGTTCCGTCAACTCTGCCAATGCTTCTGGAGACGGTTTGCGTCCGCGGCGGATATGCGTATAATACCGCTCGATATCTTCAGGTTTATACGGCGTACCATACGCCATGACAAGTAATCCTAACGTCTTCATTTTTCTACCTCCATTTTTTCTTTCGAATAATCATGGATAAATGCAGTCAAACGTTTCAATACTTCTGGATCAACTTCCGGGAAGATACCGTGACCGAGGTTAAAGATGAACCCTGGTTGTTTCATTCCCATGTCGAGAATCTCCTTCGCTTTCGCTTCAAGGATATCCCATGGTGCTAACAGATAAGACGGATCGAGGTTCCCTTGGACGGGTTTCGTCAGCCCACGTTCACGTGCTTCATCGATCGATAAGCGCCAATCGAGTCCAACGACGTCTAACGGTAAGCTATGCCACTCTTCTGCCAAATGACTCGCCCCTACACCGAACATGATCATCGGCACGCCTGTATCTTTTAGTTCCGTGAAAATGCGTTCCATCGTCGGTTTGATGTAACGGACATAATCTTTCCGGCTTGTCGTTCCGACCCATGAATCAAAGATTTGGAACGCTTGAATCCCTGCATCTACTTGTGATTTGATGTAATCGATGACCATGTCACCTAGTTTCTCCATTAAGGCATGCCATACTTCAGGTTGTCCATACATCAATGCTTTCGTTTTATGGTATCCCTTTGAAGGTCCACCTTCAATCATATAGCTCGCAAGTGTAAATGGCGCCCCGGAAAAACCAATTAATGGCACTTCAAGTCGTTCCCGTAATAAACGAATTGTTTCATAAATGTACGGAATATCTTCACGGTTGAACGGTTGCAGTGCTTCGACATCTGCCATCGTGCGAATCGGATTCGCAATGACTGGACCGATGCCACTCTTGATTTCAACATCAACGCCCATCGACGGAAGTGGCGTCATGATATCTTTATATAGAATCGCTGCATCGACCCCTAGTTGTTTTACAGGTAGTTCTGTCACATATGCGCCTAGCTCCGAGTCATGTGTGATCTCGAAAAGCGTCCGTGTCTTCTTGATTTCACGATATTCCGCTTGATAACGACCTGCTTGTCGCATGTACCAGACGGGAACGTGATCAATCTGCTCGCCACGGATCGCCCGCAAAAACGTATCATTGAATTTCTTCATCATAACTACCCCTTTATACTCGTTCTAACGCCCCAAAAAACGTACGATAAGTTTGTGAACACAGAAACATTATATCTGAAATTAAGAAGTCTGTGCCAATAAATCGTTTACAAAATGACAGTTCTGTTACCAGTTCATGAAATGTTCACTGTTTCTTGTAAAGACCGAATGCAGCGTTTAACTGACCACGAATTAAGTCAGAACGTTGCTGTTCCGTTACCTTACGTTCTTTTTCTCGAATTTCGTGCGTGCGCCAACCATCCTCGATTTTTTCCGCGACTTCGACGAGTCGCTCGACATCCGTAAACGAATATTTTCGCGTCTTTCCATTTGTCCGTTCTGGAAAGATTAATTTCCGTTCTTCATAGTAACGAATCTGACGTTCTGACAAGCCGGTCAATTCACAGACGATTCCGATCGACATCACCTTTTTTTCGCGGTACTTCATCTTCGTCACTCCTTTCCACAAAAATACCATGTCAGATTTTCTGACACAATACGTTTCTTTGAAAGTATTTCCGTCTAAAGTAAACACATACTTTAAATGGATAAAGGAGGAACGACAATGAAACTGGAACAACTCGCAATTTCAGTCGATACGTTTTATGTCTTATTCGCAGCACTGCTCGTCTTTACGATGCAAATCGGATTCTTACTTCTGGAAACAGGGATGTTACGGGCAAAGAACGCGGGGCACGTCGCTGTTAAACAAATTATCAGCTTCTCAGTTGCCGCTCTCGCCTTTTGGGCTATCGGATTCGGATTGACGTTCGGTGATGGTAACTCCATTATCGGAACAGAAGGATTCTTCTTACATGGAGGATTCAGCAGCCTTGATTGGTCGAACATCACGATTGATGTAAAGTTCCTCTTCCAACTCTCGTTTGTCGCCGTCTCTCTCGCAATCGCTTGGGGCGGATTCGCAGAACGTGCTAAATTATCCGTTTACTTGTTGTTCGGAACGTTTTTCGTTGCTATCATCTATCCGATCATTGCTCGTTCCGTTTGGGCAGGTGGATTCCTTGGTTCGCTCGGAATGCAAGATTTCGCCGGGTCAACGGTCGTCCACTTACAAGGTGGGATTGCTGCACTTGTTGCTGCTTTACTGCTTAAGAAACGAATCGGTGCTGAAAAAACACCGTTGCTTGGACACAATGTCATTTATTCTGTCGTCGGTGCCTTCATCCTCTGGTTATGTTGGTTCGGCTTCAACGCTGGTTCGACATTAACGATTGCCGACGGATTCTTTAGTTACGTTGCTTTGACGACGTTACTCGCGACTGCAGCAGGTGCCCTCGGCGCTCTTGCCATCTCGTTCTGGCACCGTCGCGTCGCAGATATCCCTTCGATCATCAACGGTGTGTTAGCTGCACTCGTTGCCATCACAGCAGCCTGTGCCTTCGTCGAACCATGGGCAGCCGTCGTCATTGGATTCCTTGCTGGTGTGATCACGTATGGAACGAGCATTCTTCTCGCAAGTCGCGTGGATGATCCACTTTGTGCCTTCTCCGTTCATGGCGTCGCTGGTATCTGGGGTACACTCGCAACTGGATTCTTCGCTTCACCTCGACTCGTTGAAATCACAGGTATCGGACAAGCAGGACTCTTCTATGGAGGTGGCTTCACGCAACTCGGTGTTCAAGCTCTTGGTGTCGTCTTTGCTATCGTCATCGTCAGCGTCTTAAGTTATGCTTTCTTAAAAGTCCTCGACCTTACGATCGGACTTCGAATCACACGCGAAGATGAACTCCGTGGTCTTGACGTCGCGGAACATGGTCAAGCTTCTTACGATCTTCCTGCTCCTGTCAGCAAGGAATTGCATATGGTTGAAGAAGAAGATCTATCAAACGAACGTGTCAATTAATGGTTCATAACGAATAAGAGCCTATGCGATGAACATCCATCGCGTAGGCTCTTTCTTGTTTATTATTTTCGGGCATAGTATTCACCAATTACAAGTGCTATGGCTGCCCCACCAACGACATACATGGATCCACTTAAGAAGAATCCAAGTAGCGTCAAAACGATGCATTGACTGATTGCTGCGAAGCGGATGATTTTCCGTTTAGCATGTACGGCATTCCCAAATGGCAGTAAGCGAGTCAACAGATGCTGATCGACTGCTTTCGTAAACGGCGCCAATTGAAAACTCGTCAGCCCACCAAATGCAGGAATCGCAAGTGCAACGAACCAAACGTTACCGCTCGCCAACCACATGAACACAGCCCCGATCAGTGTTAAACGAACAATCAATCCGATGCCGTCCCCACTCCGGATGAACTGTTTGACATACAAATAATCAAATGTCGTCTGGGCTTGGTACGGAAACCGCTCGACCATGTTACTTAAGAGACGACGGTGTTTATACGTTGCCGATAGATGTGGAACATCGACGAACCAGTTGGCTAGTCGATAAAAACGATCACGTGATTCTCGTTCGAGCGCAATCCATTCACGTAACGGAAGATGATCCTGACGCTTCAGATGAAGGACGATCATTAACAGCAAGGCAACGACGATCGACATCCACGCCATATCGATGATGACGAGTAGTGCTGCTCCAAATGCATACAATAACACTGTTCGATGTGCGATGCCTTCAAGTTTCGACAAATTCGCTGCCGCTCCGAATAGGGCAAGAGCTACGCCCATTAAGACAAGTTCAAACGGTGTCGTCTGTTCTGTCCGAACATATAGAACAACGACTGCTAGAAACGGAATCACGGCACGAATGATACCAAAAATCGCATTATATGCGCGCACCTGCTGCATGAAACTGGATAACTTCGCTAACACGGGTAATAGAAACACTTGATCCGCCTCGACAAGAAACGTTCGACTTGTCCGGTAGAGCGGCAGAATCAGAAATAAGGCTGCCATGACGAATCGACCTGGAAATGATGGATCGAGTTGGTCGAGGAAACGACCGTAGACGACTAATGCGTATAAAATAACAAAGTAGACGGTGAATAATAGTCCACCATTCGCCATATATCGTGTATATTTCACTGTTTCCGTCATCGCCGCCTGATACCGTTCCTTCCATAAGGACTGGCTATTCATCGTTCTGCCTCCTCGATCGCAGCAACGTACAGATCATCCAGCGTTCCATCTTGTAGTCCATAGCGAGCTCGTAAAGCAGCCGTTGTCCCTTCCGCCGCAATATGTCCTTCATGTAAGAGAACGAATCGGTTGCAGTGGCGCTCGGCTGTCTCCAGGATATGCGTTGACATTAAAATTCCTTTACCGTCCTGCTTGAGTTCACTGAAAATCTGAAGCAACTCTCGGATTGCCAGTGGATCAAGTCCAACGAATGGTTCATCAACGATCAACAATTCACTCCCCGTGACAAGGGCGCACAANNGATCATTGCTTTTTGTTTCATCCCTTTTGAGAAGACACTTGGAAACCACTCTAATTGTTTCGTCATCCGAAGACGTTCAGCATAATGATTTGCTCGTTCTATCGCTGCTGCTTCTTCGACATCATATCCTTGTGCCATGAGGCGAAGGTGCTCCCGTAACGTTAGTTGTTCATATAACATCGGCTGTTCCGGAATATACGCGACTTGACGACGATACTCGGTTTCGTTCGTCGCTAAATCCAATCTATTGATTCGTACAGATCCCGTTTTGACCGGTAATAGACCGAGGATGTGTTTAATCGTCGTTGATTTCCCCGCACCATTTAAACCGATTAAACCAACGAGTTCCCCTTGATCCACTTCAATATTGATATCATGAAGGACTGTTTTAGATCCGTATCCTCCTGATAAACCCTTGATCTCTAATAACATGTTTGCCACTCCCTTTAAGCTCATCGTAAGGTAGATCTTCTTAGACTTTCTAGCTTCGTGCCTCATTTTTTAAAATATAATGTTTTAATACTTGTTTTTTCGGCAATTACTCTAAGTGTAATCGTTACATCAATATATGAAAACGATTTACATGCAAATCGAAAGTGAAAACGATGAATCGTTCATTTAATCTTTATCAAGTGGTCTAATCTTCTAGTCCTTTCAATGAATGAATGATTTCAATTTTTTCACTTTCACACGTGTTTATAACTGCCTGAAAACAGGTAAAACTAATATGTAGAGGAGTTGTTTAAAAATGGGATTCTTATGGGCATTAATCGTTGGTGGTCTCATCGGTTGGATCGCAAGTTTAATCATTGGAAAAGATGTGCCGGGCGGCATCATCGGTAACATCATCGCTGGTTTCATCGGTTCGATGATTGGTCAAGCTATCTTTGGTTCAATGGGACCAGAAATTGGCGGATTTGCAGTCATTCCGGCTATTCTCGGGGCAGTCATTTTGATCTTCATCGTCTCACTTATTCTCCGGGCAGTACGCAAGTAATCATATATTTTAATCGAAAAGGAGTGTTTTGAAATGGGATTCTTATGGGCATTAATCGTTGGTGGTATTATTGGATGGTTAGCAAGTCTAATTTTAGGTAAAGACGTACCAGGCGGTATCATTGGTAACATCATCGCTGGTTTCGTTGGTGCATTGATCGGTCAAGCATTATTCGGAAATTGGGGTCCAATGGTTGCTGGATTCGCAATCGTACCTGCTTTACTCGGAGCTATCATTCTCATCCTCATTGTATCGTTCATTCTCCGTGCGGTGAATAAACGATAAACAAAAAATCCTCGGACATGATGTCCGAGGATTTTTTATGCGCTAGTTTTTTATACTTTAATCTTTTAATTGTAACCACATGCCATCTTCTCGCTCGACGACACGTTTTTCCACTCGTAAATTCAACCATTCGAACACGCCTTCGAGAAAGCTAGATGGATATTCCCAAACCGTACCGACGCGCTCTCGCTTCTTTCGTTCTGGTTTTCCAGCGACAGCTTCCAATTCATCCGGAGTTTTATTCAATCGGATTAATAACTCCTCCACCTGTCCCGACTGATAGGTCACTTCATATCCATCGTACCGTGCTCGATTCGCAACTGTCGAATCAGGCGTTCCGAACGCGTTCTCGAATGCATCGCGCGATTTCCCGAGATAGCTGGTCATCGTATCGATACTTTTTCCAGTCCGCGCTTTCACTTCCGTCTCAAGTAATGTTTTAATATCGACTGCATATTCGTTTGATACAGTCGTATTGAACTGATCAGCTAATTTAAAATCAACTGCCGTGTTTGGTTCATCACCGAGTTGAACGGTTTTTGAGTCCTGAACGGTCTGTCCTGATTGGTCGGCACTCACCTGGACATCATATTCTCCTGGAGAACGCTTGATTTCTAGTGATGTTCCATCCATCGTTCCAATGACTTCCCCGTCTAATGATACTTCTGTTTTAGGGACATCACTTGAAACGATCAATCGTTGTGGATTCAGATCGAGAGAATACCGGTCATACCAAAGCCATCCATCCTCTTTTTGTAACGTAAATAGATGTGCCTTTACTTGTTTACCAGAGTCTTGATCCTGTTTAACTTGTTTGATGACCCGATCTGTTCGTTCTGATTCAGTCGTCAACCAAGTAATGAGTCGTGTCGCCTCACTCATCGGTAATGGTTTATCGTTCATCGTGACTAGTTGTTGGAATCCACGCTGATCCTTTTCCTTCAATAGAGTAGCAAGCCGCTCGTCCGTTTTCTCCATTTTTGCCGCCTCTTGCATGTTGCGCCCAAACCAAAAGGCAACTAACAAAAACAGACAGGCGATGAAGGCGCTACCAATGAGTAAACGTCGTTTTCGTTTTTTCTGTGCCGTTGAGGCTATTCGTGATGCCATGCACTTCGCTCCTTTTTCTCCATTAGCTGTATGGTCTTAAGTGTATCGGGTTCAAGTTGACTGTCAATCGTGCGGAAGGCGGAAACTTTCCGTATACTAATATTATCTTACCCAAAGGAGTGACTGTTCCATGCAAAAAGAATCATGTATCTTCTGTAAAATCGCTCGCAAAGAAGTCCCTGGTCATATCGTATTTGAGAACGAAACCGTTCTCGCCTTCCTCGACTTGTCACAAGTGACGAAAGGACATACGCTCGTTATCCCAAAACAGCATGCCGATAATATGTATGATCTCTCGCCTGAACAGGCACAGGACGTGTTTGCGACGATTCCGCAAATCAGCCGTGCGCTTCAACAAGAGACAAATGCAGCTGGTATGAACCTTCTATCCAATACAGGAAAAGTAGCTGGTCAATCAGTCTCACACTTCCATTTGCATCTCATTCCTCGTCACGATAAGCAAGACGGATTCAGCGCGAAGTGGGAAGTCCATAACGACGAGTATACGGCAGAAGAATTGGCTGAGCTCGCAAATTCAATCGCTTCGCATATCTAAGGCTGTTCTTTTTCTTCTCTTCTTAGAAAAATATTGCCGAAATAGGTTTCTTTCACTCAATTTTCGGTAAAATAATATGAAACAAATATTTTAATATTAAAAAGGAGGTTTATCATGTCGAAGCGTCCCGCCCGTAACTGGGTCGCTTTTGGTGCTACGCTAACACTTGTGACTTTTTATGGTCTGAAGGCGCTTCGCCAAGGTACGAAAAGCGACTCTTCGAACGGTCATCAACGTCGAAATTCTTATTCTACAATCGTAACGAATGTGCAGGATTTGACCCACGAGGGCAAGAACTTAGTAGAGACAGCAAAAGTGTCTGGTATGCACTTCAAGGAAGAAGTCATGCAGAGCGTCTCGGAATACCAAACGGAAGTCCAAGCATCGCTCACGAAGATCCAGTCTCTCGCTGATGAAGCGAAACAGGAAGCAGACCAGCTTTCTCCACAAAAGTAAGATCCGTTGCTTCGATTTGTTTTTGTATAGTTTGCATTTTGCGCGTTTGAGCCATTGTCACCTTTCGAAAGGATGAGTCAGATATGGAACACGAAAAGTTATATCCTGGACAAGAAGCATTATTGTATAGCCATAAAATTGTCCAATTAAGCAAAGCACTATGGAAAACGGTAGAAAAAGATTGGCAAAATTGGATCAAGCCTTTTGATCTGAACATCAACGAACACCATATTTTATGGATTTCGCATGCCCTAGGTGGTGCCTCGATTTCTGAGATCGCGAAGTATGGTGTCATGCACGTCTCGACGGCATTCAACTTCTCGAAGAAGTTAGAGGACCGCGGATTGTTGACGTTCTCGAAAAAGGAAACCGATAAACGAAATACCTATGTCCAGTTGACACCGGCAGGCGAATCGCTTTTACTCGAGACGATCCAAGCATTCCGTCCCGAAGAAAATGGCGTCTTCCGCGCATCACTTCCTCTTCAGGAATTGTACGGTAAGTTCCCAGAACTGACGGATATTTCTGCAATTGTGCGTCGTTTGTACGGAGACAGCTTCATGGACATCTTTGCCGAGACATCGAAGATGATCACGGAAGAAGCAGATCGCCGTCCGCAAGATCCTGTCATGGACTCGATAAAAAAAGCATAAGCATACTATCATCAAAAGCGTTTTAGCCTTCAGCTAGAATGCTTTTTTTAGGTCTTATTTCCTCATGACAGGGACATTACTACTATGTCTCAAGAGCGTTATTTCCCTCACAATTTCCCATAAAAATTATCCTCAACCGACTACCTGGATGTGATAGCATGGAAAAGAGCAAGTATCTCTTGGCATGACAAGATACAGCTGTCAACCAAACGAGAATATGATATGATAAAACGGTTGAAATAAATGGTAAATTAGGGGTGTATGTATGAAAAAGAAATTGTTAGGCGCAGCAGCAGTCGCAAGTGTATTTACGTTAGCAGCATGTGGATCAAATGACGAAGCCGTCATCAATTACAAAGGTGGCGAAGTCAACAAGGCTGACGTCCAAGATGAAGCATACGAAAAAGCTGGTGCTCAAATCGCCTTCCAGCAAACGATGAACAAATTGCTTGAAAAGAAATACGGTAAGGAAGTCACGGACAAAGAAGTCGAAGCAGAAGTCAAGAAAACAAAAGACCAGTTCCCGGATAAAGAGCAGTTCAGCTCAACACTGAAATCTGCTGGAATCAAGAACGAAAAAGAATTCGAAAAAGTACTTCGCACACAAATGCTCTTAACAGAAGCAAAATCTGCGAAATCCAAAGTAACAGATAAAGAAATCCAAGAGCGTTTCGATCAAGAAAAAGTCGAAGTCAAAGCAAGCCATATCCTTGTTGCGAAAGAGTCAGAAGCAAAAGACATCAAAAAGCAATTGGATAAAGGTGCAGACTTCGCGAAACTTGCAAAAGAAAAATCAACAGATACAGGTAGTGGTGCAAAAGGTGGAGACCTCGGGTACTTCACAAAAGGTAAGATGGTCAAGGAATTCGAAGATTACGCGTTCAAGGATGGCGTTGAAGGTAAAATCTCCGATCCGATCAAAACACAGTTCGGCTATCACATCATTAAAGTAGTCGATCGTAAAGAGAAGAAAAACTTCACGCTCGATAAAGAAAAAGCACGTATTAAAAAAGCACTTGCTGAAGAAAAAGCAGCACAAGTCAACCCGAACGATATTTATCGTTCACTCATGAAAGAATACAATGTCAAAGTCGAAAACAAAGACTTCAAAGACGCTTTCGATCTAGACAAACAAGAACAACAACAAATGCAACAACAAATGATGCAACAACAGCAATAATCAAAAAAGGAAGCCGTGAAGGCTTCCTTTTTTACGTTGTTTTTCATAGAGAGTGAAGAATTAGCGAACCGTCCGGATCGGAGCTCGTTCGTATTGCTTCGGCAAGGCGACCGTATCTCCTAGTTCGGCTGCCGCATGATAGACCCAATAAGGTTGGCGAAGAAGTTCACGTGCGAGCAGGACAATATCTGCTCGACCGTTACGGACGATTTCTTCTGCATGAGCTGCTGTCGTAATCAATCCAACCGCTCCTGTTGCCATGCCTGTCTCTCGTTTCAATTCTTCCGCATAGCTCACTTGATAGCCCGGATATACTTCCGGTACAGCATTGGCGACGACAGCACCTGAACTACAGTCGAGTAGGTCGATGTTACGTGCTGCTAGTTCTTTCGCAAGTGGAATATAATCCGTCGCCGTCATTCCCCCTGTTGCGTGATCCGCTGCTGAAATCCGGACCCAAATCGAGAGCTGTGAGACTGCTTGAATTCCATCAATGATTTCTAACAACAAGCGCATCCGATTTTCAGTCGATCCGCCGTACTGGTCTTCTCGAATATTGGATAACGGAGAGAGGAACGTGTTCAATAAATAACCATGTGCGCCATGGATTTCAATGAAGTCATATCCTGCTCGTTCCGCTCTTAATGCTGCATCGATGAACTGTTGTTTGATTGTCGCGATTTCCTCAAGTGTCAATGCATGTGGATGCATATACGTATCATCAAACGGTAAAGCGCTCGGTGCGACGGGTGGTTCTGCCGTCGTGCTTTTACGCCCGGCATGGGCCAGTTGGATCCCCGCTTTTGCGCCCGCTGCTTTGACTTGCTCTGCGATTCGTTGTAATCCTTCGATATGTGCATCTGACCAGATCCCAAGGTCCCCAGCTGAAATGCGACCATCTGGCGTGACAGCACTCGCTTCTAAAATGACACCACCAACGCCTCCCATTGCACGGGTTGCATAGTGTGTGACGTGCCAATCCGTCACGAGTCCATCTTCTTTTGCACTGTACATGCACATTGGCGCCATAATGACCCGATTGCGGAATGTCAACGTTCCGAGTTGAACCGTATCAAACAACTTCGTCTTCATCTTTCTTCCCCCTTATAGCTTCGGACGATAGAAAGCACGATTATCTAGTGCAAATGATCGTTCTGAGAACTGTCCCGGTTCGACATATTCAAGAAGACGATCCATCATCGTCATTCGCGCATCGAGGTTATCGATCAAGAACAAGACTTCAGCCTCACGCATTTGTGGTGCTACAGCAGATCCCCATTCCGGTCGTCCATGATGGCTTAAGACGAGATGTTGCAAGACAGTCAGTACTTCTGCGTCAATTTGTAATTCTGCTCCGACTTTTTCGAGTTCCGCTACCATCATCGTAATATGACCGACGAGTTTACCAGGCAACGTATATTCCGGTGCAACCGGATCGGATAACTCCTTGATTTTCGCATAATCGTGTAGAATGATGCCACTGATTAGCACGTCACGGTTTAAGGTCGGATAGAGTTGAGCGATTTGATCCGCTAAGCGCAACATCGAAAGGACGTGGTACGACAGTCCCGAGTAAAAGGCATGATGGTTCTTGACCGCTGCCGGATGCGTGAAGTAGGCGTCAAATCGTGAAGTGATCAAATGTTTGACGAGCTTTTTCATGTCACTGTTTTGAATCGATTCTATGAACGCGAGTACTTCCGTCTCAATCTGCTCTCGTGGAATAGGTGCTGATTGAACATAGTCCTCGACATTCGTCTCCTCTAGGACCGTAATTTGTTTGAGCTTCAGTTGTGTCCGTCCTCGATAGTCCATGACTTCTCCAGCAGCATGAACGATTGACTTTGGCGCATATTTTTCAAGGTCACTCGTATCCCACATCTTCGTCTCGATTTCGCCTGTCTTATCCGTCAAGATGAGCGTCAGGTATGGTTTCCCATTTGCTGCAATTCCTTTGACTGCTTGCTTGATCATCGCTCGTTGATCGAGCGTTTCTCCAACTGCTAACTTCCCGATTCCTTTCATTCTTGAAACACGTCCTTTATCTGTAAAATAGGTGTCTTTTTTATATTCCATTGACTACACTTAAGGCATATACTATTTCATTCTACTATATGGGAGTCATGAACATGGAACTGGAACCTCAATTTAATTGGTCCCGCTATCTTGATTTAGCTGACTATGAACAAATATTTCCGACGGCTGCCGTCGACCAATCCGAAATGGACTGGATCACGCAGTTGCGATCGAAAGATATGAACTTCACGCGTTCAGAAAAAGGGGTTCTTTACGGTGCTGTCGTCACATGGCAAAATCCCGTCGACAAAAGTGACCGTCGCTCGATTTGCTTTTATGTAACGAAAGAAAAACTGATCACGATCGGATTGTCGGATTCAATCGTGTCCCTAGTCGCACCCTATTCTCCCGCTCATCCATTCGCGGCTTTTTATACGATTCTCGCTTTACAGTTGAATACGTATTTCGCCGGTATCGATCAGTTTGAGACAGAACTGTTTTCAAGACAAGATGAACTACGCGGCAGCATCAATGAAGATTCGCTTGATAGCATCTTCGCGCTACGCGACACGATTGAGAACTGGTCCGATTTGATCGTTCCATTTCAAGAACTCGTCATGGCTGGCGAAGAGTCGTTTCTCGAGGAAGAAACGTATCTTGAGGACATTTCCTTGAAACTAGCTACGAAACGTGTCCGCCGTCTGTTGATGCTCATTGAACACTACCAAAAAGACATTGAAGTCCTTCTCGACTTATCAACGACCGTTTCGAACTTCCGAGGAAACGAGATTATGAAGGCATTAACGATCTTTACTGCCGTCGCGACACCGACGATGGCCCTCGGTGCGATTTGGGGGATGAACTTTAAAATCATGCCGGAATTAGACTGGAAATACGGCTACGCCATATCCCTCGGTCTAATCTTTTTATCGACTAGTGGTATCTTTTACTGGATGCGCTGGCGTGGATGGTTAGGCGCTCTTGTGCGTATGCCAAAGAATAGTCGACCAAAAAAATAGATATCAGAACATAAGTTCGTTATACTAATTGTATCATATCCACTGAAAGGAGACGCTTGTCCGATGGAACGAAAAATCATTCATATTGACATGGACGCCTTTTATGCTTCCGTCGAGCAACGCGATCGTCCTCGATTAAAAGGTGTTCCTGTCGTCGTCGGTGGACCCCCTCATGCCCGTGGTGTCGTAGCGACCTGTTCCTATGAAGCACGGAAATACGGTATCCATAGCGCGATGCCTTCAAGACGCGCGTTCCAACTGTGCCCTCGCGCGGTCTTCATTCGTCCTCGTTTTGATGTCTACCGGACCGTCAGTGCGCAAATCATGGAGCTTTTTCGAGAAGTGACACCGCTCGTCGAGCCGCTCTCGCTTGATGAGGCGTATCTTGACGTCACGGAAAATTATTTCGATCAAAAAAGTGCGACGTATATTGCGCAATATATCCTGAAACAAATTAAAGAACGGACGGGTCTGACAGCCTCTGCCGGTGTCTCTAACTCTAAGCTCGTCGCGAAGGTCGCTTCCGGATATGAAAAGCCAAACGGGATGACCGTCGTCCCACCAGAAGAAGTTCTCAATTTCTTGTCTCCATTGAAAATTGGAGATTTACATGGCGTCGGAAAAGTCACGGAACAAGCGTTACGAAAACAAGGGATTGAAACCGTCGCAGATGTTCAAGCAATGCCCGTCGAACAATTGCGGGCTTTGCTTGGACGCGATCGGGGAACGGAACTACATGCGATGGCGCATGGAATCGATGAACGACCAGTTCGTCCGGAACGCGAGCGAAAATCGATTGGTTCTGAGACTACCTTTGAAGAAGATACGGAGGATATCGATACGATATTTGAGACGTTGATTCGAGAATCAAAATCTGTCATTGCAAGTCTTCAAAAAAAAGAACTCGTCTGCCGAACGATTACGATCAAGTGGAAGACCGACACATTCCAGTCACGTTCGAAACGGCATACGTTTGCAGAAGAGACGGCGGACGAAGAACGATTACTTGAGGAAACAACGAAACTGTTCAATGGCATTACCTTCGATGGACCAATCCGCTTGATTGGTATGACGGTGAGTCACCTCACAGCTCCTCCCGCTGCGAGACAGTTGACGTGGCAGGACTTGGACTTACGCTTGTGAAATGAATAGCGATTCATTATACTGAGTACAAGACCAATCAGACAAGGGGGAACAAGTATGCAGTATACGATTACAGTATTTTCAGATCGTGGTGAAACGTTACTCGATGACGTCTTTGAAGCAGAGACGGATGGTCAGGCACGAGAAGAAGGGATTCGGCGCTTGAATGAAAGCGGTTATGCCCATCATGCAGCTCGCGTTACACGTTCAGGTCGTCTCATTCATTTCGAGCGCGCTTACTTACCACGAATCGTTCCTGCTTCATCTTAAACCATACTAAAAAAGGAAGACGCGCTATATCGGCACGTCTTCCTTTTGTTTACTTATTGCACGTCGTCTTGTTGCTCCATCATTGGCGCATAGAGCTCTTCTAACGGCTTCATGATGATTTGTGTGACTTCCGTCAACATCGTGTGCATCCGTTGCTCTTCTTGCATCAGCTGACTGATCAATGGGTTGTTTTGGACTTCAAGCATCTTTGTTTGGGCAGACGCCATATCGTCTGGTGTAATTTCTTCACCCTGCATCTGTTTTTGTTGTAATTCGAGTTGGATGTTACGGAACGATGCGAACAATTCGTTTGATTCCGGATCTGCGTTAACTTGCGTATACAAATCTTTTAATGTCGTGTACTCCGAAGTTTCGCGCAATGCGCGCTCCAGTGTGTACGCGTGATCGTATAAGTTTGTTTCTGCCATGAGTAAAACCTCCAATTTGTTTAGACGAGATAAAGCCCCGCCTGTATCAATCCAATTAAACCACCTAACAACCCTCCAAGCCAAGTGATAGCCCGGAATTCCCGCTTGGAAATCGATAAGACGATTTCCTCGAGATACGCAGTGTCCAGCAAATCAACCTCTTCTCGAACGATTGTTTCGAGATCGAGCGTCTGAAGGATCTGCCCGATTTGATTCGTCGTCCGTTCGAATAGATGATCGATGATGACAGGGACATGTTGCTCGATTAATTGTGACTCAAGTGGATTCAACCAGACGCGTAACGGTGTAGCAAGCATCGATTCAATCGGTAAACGTGCCATGATCTGTTCTTTGACAGTCTGTCGAATCCGTGACTCGGTCTCTTCTGTCAGATAAGACGACAGCGGACGATCCAGCCCCTTTTGCCATTCCTGACGTAATAAGGCAAGAATGAATTGAGACGTCGACTCTGATTGAAGTACCCGTTTCAGCTCCGGCTGAATCATATCAACGACGTTGACGTTCGCGAGTAACATCCCAAACATCCCACCTCCGAGACGCTGTTGGATAAAACGAGCAACAGTCTCCTCCAGTTGCAGACGTCCTTCAGGTCCATCAAAATATACCTCTGCTTGGTGCAATACAGATGTGACGAGTCTTGGCATGACTTCCTCGATTTTTTGTTCTCCGCCTTCTCCGATCAAGTCGCGTACGGATTGCTCGCGCCATTTATTCATCAGACTCGAAAACTCCCGCTCCAAGTGATAACTGATTTTCCCATGGATCCGTTGTTTCGGTTCGTCGATGAATCGACTAATCCACGCTTCCGTCGTCTCTTCCGAGCGTGTCCATTTCATGACTTCTTGTTCGACAAGCCGCGTGACGGCTCCACGAACAGCTGGTGACGCGAGACGTTTCCCGATTCCTTCTGGCGTCAAGAGATGCTTGACGACCGTCCGTCCGAGATTTGCTGCCAGTTCATTCCGTCGTTTTGGAATCAGACCAGGCGTGAATGGTACGCGAAATTTTCCAATGTATTTCGGTTCAAGTGGTCGAAACAACATTCGGATCGCCAAATGGTTCGTGATCGCTCCGATGAGGGCACCGATGATGACGATTCCAACAAGCTTCAACACGAGTAACAAAGTGTCTGACATAAGTTATCATTCCTTCCGATTTTCGACTTATGGTAAAGTCGAGATAGTTAGTTATGTACGATTTAGGAGTGATGCCGTGTGTTACGACAACTGATGACTGTATTCAATGACCAGCTTACGACCGATCCGAATCTGTATTGCCAGGAACAGTATAGCGTATATCGTCTTACAGATGGGCTTTGTTTTGGGATCAAGACGACTGCCATCTCCGACCGTGAACAACAACTGCTTGATGTATTTGCCGAGCGCATCATCACGACGTCGCGGTCAGATATCGATCTATGGCGAGAACGTCTCCAATCTGCTCATGCTGTGGAAGATCGACCATTTCGACTTGTCCACTTTTTATTTAATCCAACTGATGAACGTACGAGTGAGGAAATCCAACAACTGCTCTCCTCTTTCTTTTCGCAGACCAGTACGCTCATTCCTTTCAGTACTCATCGTTTTACGATCATCGAACGAGAAGAATTCGTTATTGAGGCAGAACTACACGATTTATTTTTAGCACTACAGTCTGATTTTGTGCTCGATGGTAAGGTGTTGCTTGGTCAACAGCGTGCTACCGGCGACATTGCCGTTCAATTCCAACTCGAACAAGCAGCGCTCACCTCCGTCCCTTCTACGCAAATCGAACGTTTTTTACCTGCCATGACTCGTCTTGCAAGTCTAGATGACCGATATCGGGCAACACTCGTCGATCAGTTCATCCTGTCCCTCGAGCCAGAGTCTCGTGAGACGATCCTCGCTTTTTGCCGAGCTAACTTGAATGTCTCTTTGACAGCAAAACATCTATACTTACATCGGAACAGTCTCCAGTATCGACTTGACCGCTTAACGGAACAGACAGAAATCGATGTTCGGTCGTTTGAAGGGGCCACTTTTCTTTATACCTTGTTACTTGTAGCATGATGCCTAATTGAAAACGTTTGCATTTAGTCAGGTTGTCCATAGGCAGACTACCTGACTTCTTTTATACTATTTCTTGTAAGCGTTATTATTTCATCATTTACTAGGGGGAACTACAACATGGCTGAAATTCGTCTTGAACATATCGATAAAATCTACTCAGGTGATGCAAAAGCGGTTGATGATTTCAATCTGCATATTAAAGATAAGGAATTCATCGTCTTCGTTGGACCATCTGGTTGTGGGAAATCGACGACACTCCGGATGATCGCTGGACTTGAAGAAATCTCAGGTGGAGACTTTATCATCGACGGTAAACGCATGAATGATGTAGCGCCAAAAGATCGCGATATCGCGATGGTCTTCCAAAACTACGCTTTGTATCCACACATGAACGTCTTCGATAACATGGCGTTCGGATTAAAGCTTCGGAAGTTCCCGAAAGATGAAATCAAGCAACGCGTTGATAACGCAGCTCGTATCCTTGGTCTTGAAGAATATCTCGAGCGGAAGCCAAAAGCACTCTCTGGTGGTCAGCGTCAACGGGTCGCGATTGGTCGCGCCATCGTTCGTGATGCTAAAGTCTTCTTAATGGATGAGCCGCTCTCGAACTTGGACGCTAAATTACGTGTACAAATGCGTAAGGAGATCATTCAGTTACACAAACGTCTTGAGACGACGACGATTTACGTCACGCACGATCAGACGGAAGCGATGACGCTTGCGACACGGATCGTCATCATGAAAGCCGGAATCATTCAACAAGTCGGTACGCCGAAGGAAGTCTATGATCACCCGGATAACATGTTCGTTGCTGGATTCATCGGTTCACCATCGATGAACTTCTTGACAGGTAAACTGGCAGAAGACGGTCTCTTCCATGTTTCAGGAACAGAAGAGAAATTCGAAGTACCAGAAGGAAAAATGAAAGTTCTCCGCGACCGCGGTTACACGAATAAAGATCTCGTCCTCGGAATTCGTCCAGAAGACATCCATGCGGAATTGATCTACCAAGACACTAAAACAGCACATCGTTTCCCAGCGCATATCGAAGTTTCTGAATTGATGGGTGCAGAGTCTTATCTCTACTCAAAAGTCGGACAACAAGCATTCACGGCACGTGTCGATTCACGTTCACATGTCGAGATGGGATCACAGCTTGATCTCTTCTTCGATATGACAAAAGCACACTTCTTCGATGCTTCAACAGAAGCAACGATTCGTTAATCACATCATCGATCAGTTATGATGTTTCAGACTGTCCATTTAAGGGCAGTCTTTTTTATTGACAGACGTTCCTGTAACTTTGTATGATACTGCTTGTAGCTTAAAATTAATCCTATTCGAAAACTAGGAATTGAAATCATTCATTTATAAAAGGAGAGAGCGCTATGAAACACGGTTTGAAATTAGCTGTAGCAGCATTATCGACAGCGGGGGTGCTTGCAGCATGCGGCGCTTCGAACGACAACGCAGGTTCTGGTAAAGAGTCAAAAGTCATTACAGTCGGAACGGAAGCAACATACCCACCATTCACGTACAAAGAAAAAGGAAAATTGATGGGTTATGACGTAGATGTCATGAACGAAGTCGCAAAACGTGCTGGCTATAAAGTCGATTACAAAGCGATGGACTTTAAAGGACTCATCCCGGCACTCGATTCAAAACGAATCGATGTCATTGCGAACCAAATGGGGATCACACCTGAGCGTCAAGAAAAGTACGCTTTTTCTGATGCGTATACGGTTTCTGGTTCAACGATCATCGTTAACAATAAAACGAATGACATCAAAACACTCGATGACTTAAAAGGAAAAACAGTCGGTTCGACACAAGGTTCACTTTATGCAAAAACGGCTGAAAAAGCAGGCGCTAAAGTAAAATACTATAAAGGTGCGAATCAAGTCTTAAAAGACCTTGAAGCGGGTCGCGTTGATGCAGCCATGAACGATCGCCTCTTCGTTTTGACGGAGTTGAAAAAAGCTGGCTATAAAGTCAAAGCTGTCGGTGAGACGTTCGATAAGAACGAATCTGGCTTCATGATGGCGAAAAATAGCAAGTATACAAAAGACTTCAACAAAGCACTCGCTGAGATGCAAGAAGACGGCACTCTTGCAAAAATCGGTAAGAAGTACTTCAACGAGGATATCAGTAAGTGAGTGAATTACTGACGATCGTCCGAGATAACTCGGACGTCTACGCAAAGGCGATTGGCACGACCCTTCTAGCAAGTGGTCTCGCCATCGTCTTTGCGCTTATTCTCGGGTTGATTCTTGCCATCATGCGTGATAGCCGCGTTGCCGTTTTCAGCGGTTTTGCACGTTTATACGTCTCGTTCTTCCGCGGAACGCCACTCTTGTTGCAAATCTTGATTCTTTATAATGGTCTCGTCACGCTTCAATTAACTGGATTCCAAGCACTTGCCTTCGGTTTGTCGCTTCACTTTTCCGCATATATTTCGGAATCGTTCCGCGCTGCCATCTCCTCTGTCGATCGTGGACAATGGGAAGCTGCTGACTCACTTGGAATTCCGCGTCGCAAGACATTCAAGGACGTTATCTTGCCGCAAGCACTATCTCGGGCGATTCCACCGCTTTCGAACTCTGTCATCGATATCATCAAGTCGACATCACTCGGTACGATCGTTGCTGTCGAGGAATTAACGTACGTCTCTGACCAGATTTCAGCGACGACATACCTCGTCATGCCGCTACTTTTGTTCTCCGCTGCAATTTACTGGATCATGTCAACACTTATTCAAAGCGTCCAACATCGTTTAGAAGCACGTTTCAGCATTCCAGAATGAATTTTTCACACTTGGAACCGTTAGGATTTCAAGTGTATTTTTTTAGATTTTTTGAGGTTTAGCACTAGTCAATCCGGGAATAATCAAGTATACTGATAAAAATCAGAATTATCTGACAAATTACAAAGGAGCGTGGCCGAGATGAAACAAGTAATTGAAGCTTTCCGTAGACAAGATGCAGAGCAGCGAATTCCAGTGCTACGTCTCGAAATCGATTATGAGCTCAGTACGCTCTTCGATGCGATTCAAGCCAATGACCAAGCTGGCATGTCAGCAAGTAAAGATCGTTTAGATAAATATCGTCAGGAGATGCTTCGCTTAGAAGCTTAACCTCATAGATCTCCCATCTCTCCTCCCCCTTGAGATGGGACTTTTTTTGTTTACTGTTACTCTATTCATAAAAGAGAGGATCGTTTCCAGATCGTGTACTGGTCGATCCTCTCGCTTCATTTCTTAAACAGAAAATATTTTATGCGTTTATTTCTGTCTCACAGTCTAGATTAATCGACATCACGACCTCGTGATGCCTTCAAAATCTCAAACCATTGCTCGCGCGTCAACGACAGATTCGTCGAACGAACAGCAGATTCGATGCGTTCAATCTTACCAGAACCAACGATCGGCATGATACGTGCTGGATGTTTAAGTAACCATGCATATGCGACTTCGTCGATTTTTTTTGCCCCGATCTTTTCAGCGATCTCAGCTAATTTTTCACGTAACGGTGCGTATCGCTCGTCCTTAAAGAGACGACCGCCCGCAAGCGGACTCCATGCCATCAATGGCATCTCATTTTCATGACACAGATCGACGGATCCATCCTCGAAATGTTTCAGTTCCGAAACCGATAACTCGAGTTGGTTCGTCACGAGCATGAACGGTAAGCGTGATTGTATAAGACTCTGTTGTGCAGGTGTATGGTTCGATAGACCGAATGTCCGTACCTTACCCGCGTCCTTCAGCTCAACGAACGCTTCTGCAATCTCGTTCGGATCCATCAATGGATCTGGACGGTGAATCAACAACGTATCGACGTACTCGACACCGAGTTCTTGCAGGGAACGATTGACCTGTTTGATAATATGCTCTTTCGTCGTATCATAGAACGATAATGACTGATCCGAGAAATGATTCCCTTTCATCTTGATGCCCGTCTTCGTGACGATCTCCATCCGGTCACGTAATTCCGGTTTTAAGGCAAGAGCTTCCCCGAATAAGCGTTCATTCGTATAATCGCCATAGATATCTGCGTGATCAAACGTCGTAATTCCTAAAGCAAGGCATGCTTCAATCAATTCAAGACGCTCTTCCTTCGTCATTTCCCATTCATTCAATCGCCACAGACCATGAATGATCCGTGAGAATGATAAATCTTCTGTTAGCTGAATCCGTTCCATGTTTCTTCCACTCCTCTATCGTATGAACTCTATCTCGTTTACTGTACCTCAAAATGGTAACGGTTGCACGAATTTCAATTTTCAATGCTCTAAGACAAAAAACAGGATTCCGTCATCGACGGAATCCTGTTTAGGACTTATTGAATTTGCTCGACTTCCTGCATGACTTCATCTTCGATTTGCTGACGTTTTCGTGTCGTCTCAGCAGCATCTGGTGACGTGACGCTGAAATAGAACTTAATTTTTGGTTCCGTGCCCGATGGACGAAGGCAGAACCACGATCCATCACTGAGCGTGAACTTCAAGACATTGGATTTTGGCAGATTGATCGGTGAGGGTTGATGTGTCTTCAGATCGTGAGCGATGCTCGCATCATAATCCTCGAACAAGACGACCTGTTCTCCAGCCACTTGTTTTGGTGGATTCTCACGGAACGTATCCATGATACGACCAATCTGTGCCACGCCATCCTTCCCTTTGAGCGTCAGAGAGCGGAGTGACTCTTCAAAGTACCCGAACTGCTCGTAAATCGACTGTAATGCCTCATAGAGCGTCCGTCCTTCTTTTTTGTGATACGCAGCCATCTCAGCAGCTAACAAGCACGCTTGGACGGCATCCTTGTCGCGGCAGAAGTCCCCGATGAGATATCCATAGCTCTCTTCATAGCCGAAGAGATACTCATATTGACCCGATGCATTGTATTGTTTGATTTTTTCCCCGATGAACTTAAAGCCTGTCAACGTGTTCTCGACATGGAGATCATAATGACGTGCAATCAACGCACCTAGTTCTGAAGTAACGATTGTCTTCGCGACAAATCCGTTCTCTGGTAGTGTCCCCTGCGCCGCTTTTTGTGAAAGGATGTAGTCAAGCAACAATGCCCCCGTCTGATTCCCTGTCAAGACTGTCCATTCTCCGTCTGCATCACGTGTTGCTACTCCGACGCGGTCAGCATCGGGATCCGTCGCAATCAAGATATCGGCATCTGTACGATCTCCGTATTCGATCGCCAGTTTAAAGGCAGCATGTTCTTCCGGGTTCGGTGACGTCACGGTCGGGAATGCACCGTCTGGCTCTGCTTGCTCCTTGACGACTGTCACGTGTTCGAAACCGTAACGTTTCAAGCCTTCTGTTACCGGTACAAGACCTGTTCCGTGAAGTGGAGTGAAAACGATTTTTAGTGGATCGGCTAATTCCGATTGGATTGAAGGTAAGACACGAATCGTCTGTAATTTTTCTTGATACGCTTCGTCAAGTTCTTCGCCGACACGGACGATTAAACCGTTCGCACGAAGGACTTCTTCTTGCTCAAGTTCAATCGACAGCTCGTCTTCGATTTGACTGACGTACGATACGAGTTCATCCGCTTCTTTTGGTGGAAGTTGTCCACCGTCGTCTCCGTACACTTTATATCCGTTGTATTCTGGTGGGTTATGACTCGCCGTAATGACGATCCCGCCCGCTGCTTGTAAAGACCGAACCGCAAACGAAAGTTCTGGTGTCGGACGTAGACCGTCGAACAGATACGCTTTGATGCCGTTACTTGCGAGCGTCCGTGCCGCCTCCAGCGCAAATTCTGGTGAGAAATGGCGTGAATCGTGTGCGATGACGATTCCTTTTGCTGCCGCTTCTTCTCCTGATGCCTTAATGAATGCTGCGAACCCTTGTGATGCTTTTCGAACCGTATACACATTCATCCGGTTCGTTCCGACACCGATCTCCCCGCGCATACCACCTGTTCCAAACTCGAGTTCTTTATAGAATGCTTCTTCAGCTGCTTTTTCATCCGCTGCTAGCGTGACGAGTTCTTCTTTTAATGTACTGTCAAGATCAGCGAACTGATCCCATTTTTGATAGGTTTCTTTCCATGACATAGTAAATCGACTCCTTTTTGAATGAGGGTAAGACTTGCGATGATGCGATACCTTTCATATGATTAACACTAGAAAGGGTAAGGTGATGAGGCATGTTTCCTACGATTCAAATGGCAGACCTTCAACAGCTCGTCCGTACGGATCAGATTCGCTGGTTTGACTGCCGCTATGACTTACAACAACCTGAATATGGACGAAATGCTTTCTTAGAACAACACGTCGAAGGTGCACAGCACCTGGATTTAACGACTGACCTTTCTGGTCCAATCGATGAGGTCGGTGGTAGGCATCCGCTTCCTTCAAAAGAAGCGTGGCAACACACACTGGAACAGCATGGTGTGACCCCGGAAGACTTCGTCGTTTTGTATGACGATGGTTTTCCATATGCCGCTCGTGCATGGTGGTTATTTAAATGGATCGGACATGAGCGTGTCGTCGTTCTCGAGGGCGGATTCTCCTCTTACCTAGCGTTCGATCTTCCGGTTACAGACGAGACTTTTACTTATGAACCCTCTCAGTACACGCCGCGTTTCCAAGACGAGATGCTCGTCTCGTTCGAAGAGCTAAAGGATCAGCTGACAGAAACGCTGGTCATCGATTCCCGAGCGCCCGATCGGTATCGCGGAGAAATCGAACCACTCGATCATGTCGCCGGACACATTCCGGGTGCCGTAAATTGTTACTTTGAACAAGCACTCTCACCAGATGGTCGTTTACGAGACGCGGAAGATTTGAAAGAACTATACGCCGACATCCTGCCGGTCACGGCACCTATCCTCTACTGTGGAAGCGGTGTGACAGCGTGCGTCAATGTCATCGCTCTCCACTCACTCGGGAAAACCGATGTCCGGCTCTACGCCGGCTCTTATAGTGATTGGGTCAGCCGCGGTGAAGACGTCTCCCGTTCGTAAACATCAGACGCTGACAGAAATATCTGTCAGTGTTTTTTTGTTTAGAGTTGAATTGGTTTGATGTTCCAGATCGCATTCGCATACTCTTTAATCGTTCGATCACTTGAGAACACACCTGACCGAGCAATATTAAGAATGACACGTTTATACCATTCTTCCGGTTGCTGATACATCCGATCGATACGTTCCTGCGCTTGTTGATACGACATGAAGTCTTTCAGGATCAGATACTCATCATTATACGTCAATAATGAATCGTAAATTGCTTGGAATTCACCCGGAGCAAATAATGTCCCGTCGACGAGACTATCGATGATTCGTCGCAACTCGGGTTGGGCACTGTATTGATCATACGCACTATAACCGCCGTATTGCTTATAATTCATGACTTCCTGCGGCGTTAAGCCGAAGATGAAGATGTTCGCATCCCCAACTTCATCTCGAATTTCGATGTTCGCTCCGTCGAGCGTTCCAATCGTCAAAGCGCCATTCATCATGAACTTCATATTGCCGGTTCCAGAGGCTTCATAGCTGGCAGTCGAAATCTGCTCACTGACATCACTTGCCGGGAAAATCTTTTCAGCAAGCGATACACGATAGTTTTCTAGGAAGACGACTTTCAAGTATGGGCTGACCTCTGGATCCTGATTAATTAAGCGAGCTAACGCATTGATATAACGAATGACTTCTTTTGCATAATGATAGCCTGGCGCTGCCTTTGCACCAAAGATGAATGTCCGCGGTGTCATCGTAAAGGAACGGTCTTCCTTCAGACGATAATAGAGCGAATGAATGTGTAACGCATTTAAGAGTTGACGTTTGTACGCATGCAATCGCTTGACTTGAACATCAAAAATCGAGTTTGGATCAACGACGATACCTGTTTCCTTTTCAATGAGCAACGCTAATTCTTCCTTACGCTGAAGCTTGATCTCGGCGATGTCCTTCTGCAGTGCTGAATCCTCTGCCCATTTCGTCAATTTTTGCAAATCGGACGGATGCTGAATCCAACCATCCCCGATCGCTTCTGTCACACGGTTTGCCAGTGCTGGGTTCGATGAGAGAAGCCAGCGACGATGTGTAATCCCGTTCGTCTTATTATTAAATCGAAGCGGAAACATCTCATAAAATAGTCGCATCTCGCGCTGCTTCAGAATCTCAGTATGAATCTGAGCGACACCGTTCGTTGAATGCGTGCCGACGACAGCCAGATTCGCCATGTTGATCCGATCGTCCGCGATGATGGCGATATCTCGCATATGTGCTTCCATGTGTGGATAGTTCGCCAGCACATCTTTACAGAAGCGTCGGTTGATTTCCTCGATGATGAGATAGATGCGTGGCAACAAGCGACGGAACAAATCAACCGGCCAACGTTCGAGTGCTTCTGATAATAACGTGTGGTTCGTAAACGACATGACACTCTTCGTGATCCGCCATGCTTCTTCCCATCCAAACCTTTCTTCATCAACAAGAATCCGCATCAATTCCGGAATCGCGACGACCGGATGCGTATCATTGATATGAATGGCAATATGATTCCCGAGTTGCTTCAATGAATGGTTTCGTTTTTTAAAGGACGTCAAGATACTCCGTAATCCTGCAGAGACGAAGAAATATTGTTGCTTCAGACGGAGTTCTTTTCCTTCGTACGTCGTATCATCCGGATACAAGAACTCTGAAATCGTCTGAATCGATTGTTTATGTGCCAGTAAATCTTTGTAGTTCCCACGGTATTGACTAAGTAATTCATCATCATCAAGCGGAGACTCAGCACTCCAGAGTCGCAGGTTATTGACAACCTTGTTTTGATAGCCAACGATCGGCATATCGTACGGAACAGCACGGACGACTTCAGTCGGTTCATGATGGACGCGATACCCATCACCGACTTCTTCGAGCCACACATGTCCACCGAATGAAACATCGACCGCTTTATCAGAACGTCTAATTTCCCACATGTTTCCGTTCTTCAGCCAGTTATCCGGTAGCTCGACTTGATAGCCATCGATGATTTTTTGCTTAAACAGACCATATTGGTATCGGATACCGTTCCCATGTCCCGGTAGACCAAGCGCAGCCAAGGAATCAAGAAAACAGGCTGCGAGACGACCGAGCCCTCCGTTTCCGAGTCCTGGTTCCGGCTCTTCTTCTGTCAGATCACTGAGCTGATATCCGAGTTCTTCCAGTCCCCGTTCCACATCCTTTAAGACGTCAAGACTTAATAGGTTGTTATGCAAGAAACGTCCGAGCAAAAACTCGAGTGAAAAGTAATAGACTTGCTTACTTTTTTTATGGGTATATGTTTCCTTTGTCCGTAACCAATCGGTCGTGACCGTCTCACGTACCAGATAAGCAAGTGTCTGATAGATATCGTTTTCTGTTGCTTCCGTTATTGCCTTGCCATGCATCGAAACGAATCGTTCCGTAAACCTCTCCTTGAACTTCTCTATATCTTTGAACATGACGTAACTCCTTTTCCCAGTGATACGATCAAGTGGCGGACGGTGCAATCAAACGATATAACGCCAAGTATTCGTCGGCTGAACGCAACCAACTGAAATCCTCATTCATCGCCGTCTCAATCAAGTGCTCAAAGACCGGGCGATCATGATAGACCTCAATGGTACGTTTAATCGCTTCTAAAAACTCATGTGCATTATAATTCGCGAACGAGAATCCATTTCCTTCTAACGTAAACTGATTGAATGGCTTGACCGTATCACGAAGACCACCTGTTTCCCGGACGACTGGTAAACAGCCGTACTTCATCGAAATCAACTGACTGAGACCACATGGTTCAAAACGCGAAGGCATCAAGAAGGCGTCACTGCCCGCATAGATTCGTTGCGCGAGACCAACGTCGAACCCGATGTAAGAAGCGATTTTGTCTGGACGAATCGATGTCGCATGATGGAACAACCCTTCATATTCCGCTTCACCTGATCCAAGGATGATGAACTGCGCATCGAGTTCAAACAAATCTGGCAAGATATGCGCGAGCAAATCAATCCCCTTTTGGTCGACGAGACGAGAAACGAAACCAAACAATGGTACATCCGGATTGATGGGGAGACCTAGTTCTTCTTGTAAGGCAGCTTTGTTCTTCGCCTTTCCTTCCGTGACGGTATCGACCGAATACGTCTCAACGAGATGCGTATCATGTGCAGGATCAAATTGACGATAGTCGATTCCATTCAAGATTCCGCGTACGTCGACAGCGCGATGTTGTAAGACGGGTTCAAGCGTCTCACCGTAATACGGATCCATGATCTCATCACGATATGATGGACTGACTGTCGTGATTTGATTGGAATGGACGAGTCCTGCCTTCATGTAATTGACGAGACCGTTATGAGCAATACCATCAGCTGTGAAGTGTTCATGACTCAATCCAAGTAAATCACCGAGTACTTCCTCCGGGAAAACACCTTGATATTGTAGATTGTGAATCGTAAAGACCGTTTTAATGTCTTGATAGCGCTCTAGGTGCTGATAATGGATCCGTAGGAACGCCGGAATCACACCTGTTTGCCAATCGTGACAATGGATGACGTCCGGTACTTCTTTCCGATCGAGATGTTGAATCATCTCAAGAACGGCACGTGAAAAATACGCAAATCGTTCCGCATCATCGTAATGTCCATAAATGACACCATCGCGTTTGAAATAGTACTCATTATCGATGAAATAGAACGTCACACCATCTTGTTTTAATCGGAGGACAGCACCAAATTGCTGTCGCCAGCCAACTGGTACGATGAAGTCGAATAAAAACTCCATCTCTGATTTGTATTGTTCCTTGATTTGACCATAATTGGGTAAGACGACCGAAACGTCTGCCCCTTCCTCAGCAAGCGCTAAAGGGAGCGAGCCGACGACGTCAGCTAGCCCCCCTGTCTTGATGAAGGGTGTCGCTTCCGTGGCAGCAAACCATACCTTCATGAATGACATCTCCTTTAAACGATTGTTTGTTTTTTGATGACGATTGGTTCTTCTGCCGTACCGCGAATGACTTGACCGCGTTTGACGGTCACTTCTTTGTCGAGAATCGCGTACTCAACGACTGCGCCTTCTTCAATGACCGATTTTTGCATGATGATCGAGTTTTTGACGCGCGCATGCTTTCCGACTTTAACACCACGGAACAGGATGCTATCCGTCGTCGTGCCTTCTAACTTACAGCCGTTTGCGACGAGTGAGTTCTTAATCGCTGAACCTGGCAAATAACGTGTCGGCGGTTCATGCTTGATTTTCGTGTAGACATGCTGGAAGTCGTTGATTGCTCCCCACTGTTCAAGCAATAGCATGCTCTCACGGTAGTATGAACGAAGTGAGTGGATGACTTGTGATGTACCACGATATTCATAACCATGTACATGCAAGCGATTTAGCTGCGAACGGATGATACTTTGTAGTAAATCGTACTCGCCACGCGCAATCGCCTCATCAATCAAACGAACGAATAGGTTCTTCGATAGAACGACCGTTTCCATGTAGAACGTCTCATCAGTCGGCTGGAACCCTCGTGATCCGATTGCAGTCACGCGGTTCTGCTCGCCAAAGCGAATTGGACGGCAGTATTTGCAAGGCAGTTCACGCTTCGTATAAACGACTGTGATATCCGCATTCGATTCTTTATGTTCGCGCAAGACATCACGATAATCTACGGCTGATAAGATGTTCGAACCAGAGACGACGACATAGTTCTCCTTACTGCGCAGGAAGAAATCGCGATGAAGGTGGAAGTTTGAGAGATCTCCCCGGAACTCATTCGCATCTTGTGATAATGCAGGCGGGAAGATGTAGAGTCCACCGTTTGAACGGTCAAGATCCCACTCTTTNNCCGATGTTCGCGATATCGTTTTGTACCATGTTCGTTAATGTAAAATCGATCAATCGATAACGACCCGCAAATGGCACAGCTGCCAAGTTACGATGCTCTGTTAGTTCTTTGAAAAATCCTTCTTCACCACTTAGATTGATGACGCCTAATAAATCGACCTTCATTCGAATATCCCCCTTATTGAATTGCTTCTTTGATGACTTCGTTCTTTTTAACGATGCTGTCTGCTTCAATGACGAAGACTTCTCCGTCCGGAGATCCAATCGTCGCACCATCTTCAACGATGACACCATCTGCTAAAATCGCCCGGTGAATCGTGACGTCTCGTCCGATTTTAACGTTCGGGAAGATGACTGAGTCTTTGACGAGTGATCCTTCCGCTACTTCTACACCATGGAAGAGGACTGAATGATTAATTTCACCTTCGATATGGCATCCTTCATTGATGATTGATGACTCGACCGTTGCAGCGTTCCCGATATATTGAGGTTGTTGGTTCGGGTTGACAGAATAGACTTTCCAAGATGGATCGTATAAATCAAATTCTGGTTCTGCCGTCAACAAATCCATGTTTGCTTCCCAGAGCGATTGAATCGTTCCGACGTCTTTCCAATATCCTTTGAATTTATACGCACGGATATTCAGATTTTCAAAGAGCATGTTCGGAATGATGTTCTTACCGAAGTCGAAGCTTGATTCCGCATCCCCTGCATCTTGAATCAAATGACGCTTCAATACATCCCAGTTAAAGACATAGATTCCCATCGATGCGAGATTCGATTTTGGATTCTCTGGCTTTTCTTCGAATTCATTGATCCGGAGATCATCGTCGGTATTGAGAATTCCGAATCGTGGTGCTTCTTCCCATGGGACCTCACGTACAGAAATCGTCACGTCAGCTCCACCAAGTCGATGCTCCTCGATCATTTTTTCATAATCCATTTTATAAATATGATCGCCTGATAGGACGAGTACATAGTCAGGGTCGAATTGGTTGATGTAACTCATGTTTCGATAAATGGCATTCGCTGTTCCTTCATACCAGTTCTTTCCGTTTTGAGCTTGGTAAGGAGGTAGAATCGTTAAACCACCGTTACGTCGATCTAAATCCCACGCACTCCCGATTCCGAGATAGCGGTTCAATTCAAGTGGTTCATATTGCGTTAACACGCCGACTGTATTGATTCCTGAGTTCGTACAGTTCGAAAGCGGGAAATCAATGATGCGGTATTTTCCTCCAAATGCAACAGCTGGTTTTGCAGTATGTTTCGTTAAAGCTCCCAGACGTTTCCCTTCTCCGCCTGCAAGTAACATCGCAACGACATTCTTTTTAGCCATTTCGTCCCCTCCATTTATGCTCTTTTTTTCAGACAATTTGAGTTATAAAATCCACAGATACTTCTATATACCCAATCTTTTCTCTTTTTAATATAACATTCCTGCAAAATAGGTTTATTAAAATACAAAAATCGAAAAAAAATCTACTGATTTCTCCATAAAAGACCGATAATAGGAATGAAATGGCTTTTTGAAAGGAGTTCTCATGCGAATTACCACCGGATATCTCGTCTTATTTGGTCTTGCGACGATGCTTGTATTTTCCTTATTTTCAATTAAAGATGAGTTGAACACAGCACGCACATTTTTTTTCTGGGCCGACGAACAGACGACACGACATCCACTGACCTCCTACCAACCGATCACTGTAACGTACGAAAACAAACAGGTCGAGCTTTATGATGGATTACGACGGGATGACTTGACGCCTCAAACATTACCCAAAAAAGTCGAGCAAGCGTTTGTAGCAATCGAAGATCAACGTTTTTATCAACATGACGGTTATGACATCACAGGAATCTTACGTGCATTTACTAAAAACCAGTCTGATTCTAAATCCCAAGGCGGAAGTACGATCACACAACAACTAGCAAGAATGACATACCTATCAAACGAAAAAACGTATACTAGAAAAATAAAAGAGCTGTTAATCGCTGTTTCTTTAGAACAGAAATATTCTAAAAAAGAACTAATGACGGCTTATGTCAATCAAGCATATTTTGCGAATAATATTTACGGGATCGAACTGGCCGCAAAATCATATTTCAATAAGCCAGCGCGCGAGTTAAATTGGTCTGAAATCAGCTTTTTGACAGCGATTCCGAACAATCCGTCACTCTACGATCCGCTTCGTTTTCCTGAAAATACAAAAAAACGTCAGCAACGAATCGCTCAAGCATTAGTGCGCGATCGTGTACTGACGAAAGATTTTACTATTTCTCATGTGACACCTCGATCCTATAAGCCGCGGGTTCCTTATCCGGACTATATCGATGCAACCGTCCAAGCTGCCATCCGGATGACCGCTCAACAGCACGGATGGAGTGAGAAGCATGCTTCGGAATATCTACATCAACAAGGTGCGATCATTTCGACATATCTCGACTCAGCCGAGCAACAACGAGCTAAAGAAGCTCTTCGTCGTCTACCAGACCCGATTGAGGGAGCCTATGTTGGCATTGATGGACAAACACACGGGGTTACGGCTTTAGTCGGCTACAAATCAAATTTGACCGGTCAGTTCAACCGAGCAGTGCAGTCGTACCGACAACCTGGTTCAGCCATCAAACCGTTACTTGTCTATGGTCCTTATCTCGAGAAGACGAAAGCTCGATTGTCGAGTACATTAGACGGTAGTCCTGTCTGTATCGATGGATACTGTCCATCAAATAGCGGAAATCGGATCCTTGGACAAGTGACGATTGCCGATGCGATCGCTTATTCTTATAACACACCAGCGATCCGTGCTTTTGCTGTTTCTTTCCAAGAAGGATTGAAGTCCATCCGTCCGTTCCATTTCAGTCAGTGGACACGGAAGGATGATGCCTTCACGAGCGCTTTAGGCGGTTTGCAGTACGGCATTAGTCCGTTTGAACTGACAAATGCCTATACCGTATTCGTAAATGACGGGCTCTATCGACCGGCTTCGATGATTAAAAGTATTACACTTCGAAATGGAACGGTCGAACGACCGCAGGAAAAGGAACAACGGATTTGGTCCAGTCAGACGAACCGTGAATTACGGGCTGGTTTAAAGAATGTCATGACGTATGGGACAGGGCGCAAAGGATACGATCCCTCCGCGCGCTATATCGGAGGAAAAACAGGAACAACGAATGATAATAAGGACATGTGGTTCGTCGGTATCAAAAATCAACACATCGGGGGTATTTGGTTAGGAGCTGACCGTCCCCGCCCTTTCCCTGCTGAAGCCAATGCAACGTTACAGGTCCAGACGTGGGCGACGATTTTACGTCCTTGAGTCAACTCGGAAATAAAATTGCTTCTCCAAAGGAATTGAATAAGGTCAGACCAACCCATGATAGACCAGCGAGTAGAACGCCCCAGGCTAAGAAGGAGAAGATGATCAACCCAACAGCTCCAGCCGCACTCGTCATTTTACTAATCTGTACCGTGTAAAAGATAAAATAGATGAAGAAGGATACAAGCAATACGATCCCGACGTGCAAGAAGGACGTCATGAAAGCAAAGCTGACACATCCTCCGACGAGCAGGAGAATACTGCCCGGACGTAACATACCGAGTGTCGTTCCCTCTTGTTCTTTGATGAAAAAGGCGAAACCAAGCTGATTGATCGTGTCCGATAGTAGTTTAAGCGAACTAAAGATCATGAAATAGACGATCAAAAAACCAAGCCAAACGACGAGCTTCGTATCACGTGCCGTCAGTAGCTGGAGCAGTTCATCGTACACGCCGACTTGATCGAGCCAATGCAATGCAAGTTCCGTCGTCGCGATCGCAAGGGATGTACTAAATAACAAGATGCTGATCAGTGGGGCATAACTTAATAGGTAAACGTTCGTACGCATGTGGAGTCTCCATTCATAGAAAATTCATATGTAGCACACAATTTCACTTACAGGTATACTATAATAGATTATATCGGTTCAAGAGACTGAAGGGGGAAACAAAAATGGCATTTATCTTAATGGTCGGCGTAAGTCTTGCGTTTTTGACAGCAATCTTCACTGCAGGCTACAACAAAAAACCTGAAGGTAACGAATAACTCATAAAAGCTCCATCCTGAATCAGGATGGAGCTTTTGCTTTACAGAAGACCTGCGTATCCTTGCTGACGTAATGCTTCATAGACGATGATCGCTGCCGTGTTCGAGACGTTCAGTGAACGAACGAGATTCGATTGGGGTAAACGGATACACCGTTCTGCGTTTGCATCGATGACTTCAAGCGGCAATCCTTTTGTTTCCCGACCAAAGACGAAGAAATAGTCCTGTTCAACGTCCGATAAGTCAATCTGACTTGGGTACTGTTCCCCGTATTTCGTAATATAGTAGAAAACACCTTCCGGATGTTTTTCCCACAGTTCTTCTAACGAATCATGATAACGGACATCGACAAATTCCCAGTAGTCAAGACCCGCACGTTTAAGTTGCTTATCGTCTGTCGAGAAGCCGAGCGGTCGGATCAAGTGAAGGACGGAATGCGTCGCTGCACATGTTCGCGAAATATTACCTGTATTTTGAGGAATTTCCGGTTGATACATAACGACATGAATAGCCATGGTTCAATTCTCTCCTATCTCATGCGCTAAAAGCGCTTCTTTATGGGCAATTCCGCTTGCGAAACCCGTCAATTTACCGGTCGCCCCGATGACACGGTGGCATGGATAAATCAATGCGATCGGATTCCGATTCAAGGCACCGCCAACAGCTCGTGCTGCCTGTGGTTTTCCAATCATTCGAGCCAGTTCACCATAACTGATCGTCTGACCGAACGGAACGGTTCGCAAAGCTTGTAACACTTTCTCTGCAAATGGTGTGACACGCAACTGACAAGGAAGCGCATCAAGCGCTTGTACCTCTCCTTGTGCATAACGATCAAACGCCATACGCCAAGCTTTCGGTAATGTACCTTCGTCTGTCTCTTCTGCTAAATAGGTCCGAGCACGATCTTTATTCAATCCAAAATCGAGGTACACGATTTGCTCTTTTTCCCATGCGACGAGCAATGTACCGAACTTATAAGTGAGCTGTTGAAATGGCATCTGCTTCCCCCCACTCTTCAATTAACCGTTGTCCTTCTGTCTGAACATCCACTGCAGTATCCGCTAAAAGACGGGATTCGATGTACGACTTCTCATCAATTCCGCCAATCCGACCGACTGCCCAGAGTGCAAGCGCCCGCATGTCTTCGCGGGCATCTGTTTCCGTCATTAACCGTAGCGCGTCAATAGCACTCTTGTCTCGATAATGAACAAGCGCACAAATCGCATTACGTTGAATCGGCTTCTTACCACGCCATGCTCCGGATAATGTTCCGAAACGACTCTTGAACTCACGGTTACTCATTGATAAGAGTGGAACAAGGAGCGGTTTGACCTGCTCCGGATCCGGTTGTAGTTCAACATGATGTGTCGCATTCTTCTTCCGGTTATATGGACATACTTGCTGACATGTATCACACCCATACAGACGGTTCCCAAGCGCCATCCGAAACGGTTCTGGCAGTAACGTTTTCGTCTGTGTTAAAAACGAGATACATCGTTTAGCGTCGATGACACCAGGTTCAACTAGCGCATCCGTCGGACAAGCATCGATACATTTATTGCATGTTCCACATAATTCTTCGACTGGCTGATCCGGCGGCAAGACGAGGTCAGTAATCAATTCACCGAGATAAAGATACGATCCGTGCTCTTCACTGATGATCGAGCAATTTTTACCACTGAATCCAATACCTGCTCGTTCTGCTACTGCACGATCGACGAGTTCTCCTGTATCGACCATCGAGCGCGTCCTTGCACCTGGACTCAACTCTTGAATTTTTTCTTCAAGCAACGTCAAACGTTGTCGCAACGCCTGATGGTAATCCAGTCCCCAGGACGATCGACAAAAAATACCCCGCCGCTCCCCTTCCTTGCCACGAGGTGCATTTTTGAGAGTACTTGGATACGCGACCGCAATGGCAATGATCGAAGCCGCATCTTCTACGAGTAACGAAGGAGTCGTTCGTAGATCGAGATCGGGCTCTTCAAAACCAGAAGCAAATCCTTTCTCCTGTTGTGCTTGAAGTCGACGTTTTAAGACAAGAAAAGGGTCAGCCGTCGTCACCTTCAGCTCATCGATTCCAATCTCAACTGCGTACTCTTGTAAAGCCAATTTCAATTGTACACCATCCATTACGACTCGCTCCTTTCCTCTTAAGATTCCTTCCTAAACAAAAAGAGCAAGGTGTCAGCGAAAACGACACATTGCTCTTTTTAGGTAAGCGGGTGAAGGGAATCGAACCCTCGTCATCAGCTTGGAAGGCTGAGGTTTTACCATTAAACTACACCCGCATGATCAGGTGAAACATCAGATTGTGTAAAAAGTATAAAGCGGGTGAAGGGAATCGAACCCTCGTCATCAGCTTGGAAGGCTGAGGTTTTACCATTAAACTACACCCGCAAGATACCGGTGGTCGGAATCGAACCGACACTCCAAAGGAACACGATTTTGAGTCGTGCGCGTCTACCAGTTCCGCCACACCGGCACAATCTCTTGCAAAACTATTTAATTGAGAAATAGTTGGAGGCGCCAGTCAGAATCGAACTGACGATAAAGGAGTTGCAGTCCTCTGCCTTACCACTTGGCTATGGCGCCACTCATTGGAGCGGAAGACGGGATTCGAACCCGC
>NZ_DJUM01000041.1:0-4280 GCF_002440475.1 Exiguobacterium sp. UBA6282
GGGGCATCACTTGATGCTGCGGCACTTGCGCCATTCGTCAATCATCCGGGTGTCCATGGTTTAGGTGAAGTCATGGATTATCCGGCTGTCGAACGAGCCGATCGCGACATGTTACAAAAAATCAAACAGATTGAAGACGCAGGGAAACTTGTCGATGGACATGCTGCAGGACTCGGGCCACGCGAAATCAACATATATGGTGTCGCCGGAATTCGGACGGATCATGAATCCGTCAGTAAGGAAGATGCGATTGCGCGAGCACGTCGTGGTCTGTATGTCGAAGTACGGGAAGGATCAGCAGCTCGAAATTTGAAGGAAGTACTCGATGCCGTGACAGAGAGTAATGCCAGCAGATTTCTCTTCTGTACGGATGATAAACATTTAGACGATACATTACGTGAAGGTACGATTGATTATAATATTCGCTATGCGATTCGTCATGGGATTAAACGCGAAACAGCATATGCGATGGCATCGTTGCACGCGACGAACGCGTATCGTCTAGACGATCGGGGAGCCATCGTACCAGGACGTCGGGCGGACTTCGTCTTGTTATCGGATGCCGATAATGTCGTGATTGATGAGGTTTATATTCAAGGGAATTGTGTCGCACGAGCTGGGAAAACGATTCGACCCGTTCGCCGTGCTTATGTGCCGGAGTCATTACGTGGAACCTTGAATACAAAACCGATCACACCAGAAGTATTCGCCCTTCCACTCGAATCAGCACGTGCGCATGTCATCGGAGTCATTCCGAAAAGCATCGTCACCGAGCACTTGATTCTTGACGTTCCGCTTCAAGAAGGACATTTCGTTCCTGTGCCAGAGGAGGATCTCTTAAAAATTGCTGTCATTGAGCGTCATCACGGGACATCGTTCTCAGCAGTTGGGATCGTCAAAGGATTTAAGATGAAGCGTGGAGCGATTGCTGCGACCGTTGCCCATGATTCACATAATCTCGTCATCGTTGGGGCATCAGACGAAGAGATGCAACTCGCTGCAGAACGTCTTGTTCAAGCGGGTGGGGGTGTCATTGCTGTTAATGGACAAGACGTGCTTGCAGAGTTACCGCTTGAAATCGCTGGGTTGATGACGAATCGTCCTTTCCAAGAAGTCGGGGATACACTCGAAGCATTAAACGATGCACTTGATGTATTAGAAGCGGATCGGTCCTTTAATCCTTATTTGACGATGTCGTTCCTTTGCTTACCGGTCATTCCAGAATTGAAGTTGACCGACAGTGGGTTATTCGATGTAAAACAATTCCAGCATATTTCAGTACAAGCAAACTAAAGTCCATCGCGAGTCTGAGTCTCTTTCCGGGACTCAGACCGTTTTTTATTAGAAATAGATGATCTAAAATCAAAGAAAGACACTTTACAAAAGGTCTAAATATTCTTAATGAAACTTAATAGTTTGGATGTTGAATCATTTTGGAAAGCTTGTTATAGTAAGGTCTATATCATTTGTGAGAAACCTCACTTTCTTTGAAACTCTTTATTTAAAAGAGTCGTAGAAAAGAATAGGATCACTAAAGTGGAAAGGGGACTATATTTATGGATAAATCATATTTTGAAGGACATGAAGTCTTGATTGCGGACGTCTATCGTTCATTCACGCGTCAATTTTATGCACTTCCGACACATCGGCGAACGAAACGTCAATTGCGAAACCTTGCATTCTCCGTTATTCGTCAAGCCAGACCGACGTATGAAGAACGCACCGTTTTGTACGCCTATTTTGCTGAATTCTTCCGAGCAGTGGAAGAAGGACAAGATGAAGAAATCGCTTTTTATAAACAAATCGCACAGTAAAGACCCCCGATGGCTCCGTCAGAAGGGGTCTTTGTTGTTTTTAGAGATATCTTCAGGAAATCAAAAACAAGTAGCGGACGAGATCCACTACTTGTTGATTAAAGAATTCGATGTGTGCGTCAGGTCCTCGTTTACTTGATTTCCATCCATTTAAAGCTCATATCGGCACCGAATGGGTGACGGTATAATTTATCAATGTTTGTCCGTTGCAAGTACGCTTCACCTTTTTGATAGATCGGCGCGATCGCGTAGTCATCGGTTAGCAAGATTTTTTCAGCTTCTTGCATATCAGACCAACGTTTCGCTTCATCTGCTTGTTGTTTTGCCCCTTTGATGAGATCATCGAATTTTTTGTTCGAGTATTCCATCCGGTTGAAGCTTCCGCCTGTCAACCACATATCGAGGAACGTCATTGGATCCTGATAGTCAGGTCCCCATCCAGCTGCAGAGATATCATAATCGCCCTTCGATTCGAGGTCGAGGAAGTTCTTGAACGGTTGTTGTTTGATATTGATCGTCAAACCAGGAAGATGTTTCTCTAGATCACCTTTTAAGTATTCAGAGACTTTCTTGAATGCATCCTCATCTCGTGAGAGCATGCTGAGTTCGACTGTTTTGACACCAAGTTCTTTCAATCCAGCATCCCAAGCTTTTTTCGCTGCATCGGCATCATAGCTTTGAAGATCCGGATATTTCGCTCGGAAATCCTCACCATCCGGTGTGAACGTGAAGTCTTTCGCAACGATGAAGTTTGCTGGTTTTGATCCATCGTTTAGGATGACGTCCGTAATCCCTTGTTTCTCGAAACCAAGTGCGAGCGCTTTTCGGATGTTCTTGTTTTTCAATGCTTTATTCTTTTGGTTAAAGCGGAGGAAGTTGATCCGAGCATCTGGACGTGTCTTGTAATCCTCTGATTTTTCATATTGTGAAACGAATTCAGATGTAATCGGTGCGAAGTCGACTTCTTTTGCTTCAAAGAGGTTGACGCCAGTCGAGATTTCCTTAACGACTTTAACGTTGATCTGATCCATCTTGACGTTTGCTTTATCCCAGTAATCCGGGTTTTTCTTATATGTCCAACCCGCGTTCGCTTGCCACTTATCGAGGACAAAAGGTCCGTTGAAGACCATAGTGTCCACACTTGTCGCGAACTTATCGCCTTTATCTTCAACGAATGATTGCTTTAATGGTAAGTAAGTCGGAAAACTCGTCAAACCAAGGAAGTAAGGTGCTGGAGCTTCGAGTTGTACTTCAAGTGTCTGATCATCGATTTTCTTGACACCGAGTTCATCGAGTTCAGCTTTGCCTGCCATAATTTTATTGGCATTTTTCAAGTCCTGTAAAATGTATGCGTATTCTGCGGCTGTCTTTGGATCAAGTGCACGCTTCCAAGCATAGATGAAATCATCTGCTGTGACGGCTGATCCATCCGACCACTTCGCATCTTTACGCAATTTAAACGTATATGTCTTTTTATCTTTTGACACTTCGACACTTTCTGCGATTCCAGGTGTCGGCTTGTTATCACCATCGAGTCGATAAAGTCCTTCAAAGACGTTATTCGTAACAATGATGGAAGTCGAGTCCGTCGTTTTCGTCGGATCAAGCTGAGGTACATCTGTCGTCGAAACGAGCGTGACTTCCTTTTTCTTGTTTTTTGAATCAGATCCGCTTGTGTTTTCATCATTTCCTTGCCCGCATGCAGCGACAGCAAGTAGTGCGATGCTAGATAGTCCAGCAAACGCAATTTTCGATGTTTTATTCATGGAACGATGACCCCCCGAGAGTTAGAGTTAAATATTTCAGAAAAATGTGAACATATTGTTAATTTAAGTGAAAGTGATTAAAAATGCAACATAAATTTTCAGATAATTCTCACTGATCAAGGTCTATATCCTTAATTCCGAGTGATTTTAAATAGTCATAAAGTAGGAATATGGTCAGTTTATGCGGAGAATACATTCGTAATGTCAACCGAACCGGATCTCCTCGCATGCGCATATTCGTAATATGAACACCTTTTCGTTCAAGAGCGAAGATGATTTCAGATGGGTCCAGATCAGCAGGAAGGAGCAAGTGTGCGACAAGGACGTTCGCTTCGAATCGACTGTTATTAATGCGGCGCATTCCTCGAGTCAATCCCTCTAATAAGAAGAACAAAAATAAAACAAGAAAAACCGATTCCCATATAAATCCTGCACCGACAGCAATTCCAATTCCACTTGAACTCCATATAATGGCGGCCGTCGTCAATCCACTGACGATATCGTGAGGACGACGCAAAATGACACCAGCACCAATGAAGCCGATACCGGCAATGATTTGTGCGACAAGGCGCATCGGATCCATTTGAACATTCGTCGCCATATCGTGATAGAGTGAAACGGATTTGACGGATACGATGGTTAAAAGACAGCTGATGAGGGTAATTACGAGGCTAGTGCGTATACCGACCGGTTTATTTTT
>NZ_DJUM01000041.1:4294-14977 GCF_002440475.1 Exiguobacterium sp. UBA6282
TCCTCGAGCTGAAATACATGAATCCAGTTCATTCGTCTCAAATCCTTTCTTTACTTTAAAAGGTGATTTGTTATAATGACTTTTGTGTCTTTCGAATGAATATACGTAAGATGTAATAGATATACGGAAAAAGGAAGTGTCTCATCATGAATCAGCAAAAAATCGGCTTCTTTGCTCTCGCAGCAATGGTCATCGGTTCGATGGTCGGTGGAGGTGCCTTTAACCTTCCCGGTGCAATGGCCCAAAGTGCAAGTGCAGGACCTATTCTCATCGGCTGGAGTATCACAGGAATTGGAATGATCATGCTCGCGCTCGTCTTTCAGCACCTTGCAAACAGTAAACCCGAACTTGAAGGTGGTATTTATGCCTATGCACGTGAAGGGTTCGGACGTTTCGTCGGTTTCAACAGTGCTTGGGGATACTGGGTATCTGCATGGATTGGAACGGTTGCGAACATCACACTCGTCTTCAATGCGATTAGTTATTTCTTCCCGATTTTCGCGGCAGAGAATCGGATATTCCTTCTCTTGATGAGTATGGTAGTCATTTGGGGATTATTCTGGCTTGTCTCAAGCGGGATCAAGGAAGCGACCCTCGTTAATCTGATTACAACGATTGCAAAGCTCGTTCCAATCTTAATTTTCATTCTATTGGTTGGGATCGCCTTTAATATCAAAACGTTCAATTTAGACATCTGGGGAGATGGGACAGAACTCGGTTCAATCTTCGATCAAGTAAAGGGAACGATGCTCGTCACGCTTTGGGCGTTCGTTGGAATTGAAGGGGCCGTCGTTTTATCGAGTCGTGCTAAAAATCGAAGTGATGTCGGAAAAGCGACGGTAACAGGACTCGTTGGTGTTTTAGTCATCTATATCTTAATTTCTGTCTTATCACTTGGCGTCCTTAGTCAAGAAAAACTGGCTGGACTAAAGGAACCGACGATGGCGTATGTATTAGAGGCAGCAATCGGACCAGTCGGCGCGACGATCATCATGATTGGTTTAATCATCTCTCTATCCGGAGCGCTTCTTGGATGGACGATTTTAGCATCAGAGATTTCATATTTGGTTGCGAAAGATGGTGCATTCCCGAAAGCATTCGCTAAGACGAATCGAAAAGGGGCACCAGTCGGAGCGCTATTAATTACACAGATCGCCACACAAATCGTTGCTGGGATTGCGCTATTCTCTGCACAGACGTATCTCGTTCTATCAAGTATTGCCGGGATTTGTGCGCTCTTACCATATCTGTTATCAGCCTTGTACAGCATCCGGACTTCACGGGAAGAGCGGAATCGAAAAATGTTACTCTTCTCGGTCATCGCATCCGCGTACTCTATTTGGCTCGTCTATGCGTCGGGCGTTTGGTACATCGTCATTGCGGCGTTAGTTTATGCGCCAGGCATTTTAGCATATGCGTTAGCAGAACGAGAACAGCAACGGACAGGCATGTCACGTTATGAGTGGATTGCTAGCATGATTCTTGTTATCTTAGCCGGAGTGGCTGTTTACGGAATGGTCGTAGGAGAAATTCAATTGTAATTGTAAAAAACGATATGAAAAAAGAAGTCGTGGTGGATGCTTTTCCACCGTGACTTCTTTTTTTATTAAGGGGTTGAGAATCGTTTTTCGACATCCTGTACGGACAGTGGTTCAGAGAAAATGAACCCTTGCATGTACTGGCAATCTGTCGTTTTCAAGTAAGCCAAAGCATGTTCTGTCTCGACACCCTCAGCGACGAGGTTCAACTCTAGATTGCGACCCAGTTGAATGATAGAATCCAGCAAAGCATGATCGTTCTTTGCTAGTCCATCAATAAACACTTTATCGATTTTTAATTCATCAATTGGAAACGCACTAAGATACTGTAAAGAAGAGTAGCCTGTTCCAAAATCATCAATCGATAAGCGGAAACCGAGTGACTTAATGAGGTGCATGCGTTCGACGGTTCGTTGTGTCTGTAAGATAGCAATATTCTCTGTCAACTCGAGCGTGACGGAAGATGGCGAAACGAGTCGCTCCGTTACGATATGTTGCAACGTTCGAATAAAGGAGTCACTTTGGAATTGGTGCGGTGAAATGTTGATCGCCATCGTCAATTCAGGGCCAATCGTTTGTTGCCACTTCGCGAGCTGTTCGCATGCTTCGATGATGACCCAGTTGTTGATTGGTGTGATTAGAGAAGCTTCTTCGGCGAGTGGAATGAACTCATCCGGCGGAATATTTCCGAGCGCCGTATGATTCCAGCGTAATAACGCTTCGAATCCTTTGACGGCTTGTGATTGAAGCTCGATGATCGGTTGATAAGCAAGGTAGAGCGACTGATCTTCGAGTGCCGTGAAGAGAGAACGTTCGAGTTGGATTTTACGTGTGAATTGTGTGTCCATCTCGTGTGTTAAGTACTGAATCGTTCCCGTACCAATTGATTTTCCCGCATAGAGAGCAGTTTCAGAGCGGCGGTATAAATCTTCAAGTGTTTTCGCTTCAGACGGATAGACAGTGATACCGAATGTGCAAGAAACGATGAGTGAATGACCGTTAATGTAATAAGGACGTTGTAACGCTTGTTGTAATTTTCGAGCATATTGAAAGAGTAGATTACTCGAGGGTGCAGGTAATAGGACACCGAATAAATCACTCGTCGGATGAAAAGCAAGGACACCCGTCGTATGTTCCAAAAGCCGTGTTGCCATTGCTTGAAGGAGTTGATCCCCGACATGTGTTCCAAACGAATCGTTTATGACTTTGAAACGATCGATATCGAACAAAATGAGTGCAATGGGTTCATGTGATGCAGCAGACTGGAACAATGCTTCCCCTTCGCGTAAAAATCCACGTTTATTTAATAAATGCGTCATCTCATGGTGATGCACTAAAAAATCAAGTTCTTCTTCAAGCACAGTTGTTTCCGTAATGTCGTTACCGATGAACAGATGCTGAAAACGAACGCCGTTTGCATCATAAATCGGAATCAATGTTGCTTGGAGATGTTTTCGTTCACCCGTATGTGAAGTGAGACTAAGACGACCAGACCACGCTTTGCGTTCACGGAGTTGTGTTCGGATTTCTGAGACAGTCGCACTAGTTTGATCGAGAATTACGGACCATGGCTGACCAATAAGCATTTCAGGACAGTAACCTGTTACATCCATGAGTTGGTCGTTTATATACGTAATTGCACCACGCGCGTCAAATACAGCGACACTGGCGATTTGATCGAACGCCTGACGTAAATCCATCAAACCTTGAAATAATGGTTTTGTTGTAATCGGTTGTTGAGCAGACGGAATACCACAAACGAAAGCAGCAACGACGTTGCCTACTTCATCAAGTAGAGGAGACAGTAGCAACGTTGAGGTCATGGGAGTACCAGACTTATGGAATAAGGAGGCATTCGGCAATTGGACCGATTGACGGCGTTTTAAAAAGGAATGCCAAATTTGATGGCTGAATGCCATATCTTCCTGGTCAAGTAAAGGAACGATTTGGCCAACGATTTCCTGTTGTGTCCAGCCCCAATGCTGTTCTGCTAACTCGTTCCAGGAACGAATGGTCAAATCGATATTTAAGATGAAAGACGGTAGTGGAAACTCTTGAATGACGACTTCATAGGAATCAATGGTCGAACGATCCATTACGTGCGCACGCTCCTTTATGATGAAAAGAGATGACGGTTCACTTGTCTTGTCTTTTCCCAATATATTCAATTCTTACGCATCCCAATCCTCTAGGTTATACATTTTTTAGATGAAGATTATACAAGAAAATCTGCTATAATGATTTTGAAAGCGTTTTCTAAAGAGCTATAAGGGGGAATCTCGATGAATCAAACAGAGAAAATCATTCAACAGACAGAACAGTTCGGAGCACATAACTACCATCCACTCCCGATCGTCATTTCAGAAGCAGAAGGTGTCTTCGTCACGGATCCGGAAGGACGTCGTTATATGGATATGTTGAGTGCTTACTCAGCCGTCAACCAAGGACATCGTCATCCGAAAATCATCGAAGCTCTAAAACGACAGGCGGATAAGATCACTTTGACGTCACGTGCCTTCCACAATGATCAACTGGGCTTTTTCTATGAAAAAGTAGCACAATTGACGGGTAAAGACATGGTATTACCGATGAATACAGGTGCGGAAGCTGTTGAGACAGCAGTGAAAGCAGCACGACGCTGGGCATATGAAGTGAAACAAATCCCAGGTGATGCTGAAATCATCGTTTGTGAAGGAAACTTTCACGGTCGAACGATGACAGCCGTCTCCATGTCGACAGAGGCAGAATATCAACGAGGATTTGGACCGCTTCTTCCTGGAATCAAGACGATTCCATACGGCGATCTGGAGGCACTAAAACAGGCAATCACTGAAAATACAGCGGCATTCATCTTGGAGCCGATTCAAGGCGAAGCAGGAATTTTAATTCCGTATGATGGCTTCCTAAAAGATGCACAAGAAGTTTGTCGTGCGCAGAATGTTTTGCTCGTATCGGACGAGATTCAATCTGGACTTGGTCGTTCCGGTAAATGGTTTGCTTCTGATTGGGATGAGGTAACACCAGACATGTATATTCTTGGGAAAGCACTGGGTGGTGGTGTATTCCCAATCTCGTGTGTTGCCGCGAATAAAGATGTCCTTTCTGTCTTCAATCCAGGTTCGCACGGCTCGACGTTCGGTGGCAATCCACTCGCTTGTGCCGTCTCGATTGCTTCACTTGAAGTATTAGAAGACGAAAAGTTACCGGAACGTTCACTCGAACTCGGTACGTACTTCATGGAAAAATTAAAACAAATTAACAACCCGATGATCAAAGAAGTACGTGGTCGTGGATTGTTCATTGGTGTTGAACTAACAGAAGCAGCTCGACCATATTGCGAAGCGTTGAAAGAGAAAGGCTTACTCTGTAAAGAAACACACGAGACAGTCATTCGCTTTGCACCACCGCTTGTCATCACAAAAGAAGAGTTGGATTGGGCGTTCGAACGGATTGAACAAGTGTTAGGCGTTTCCGTCGCCCAGTAAATGAATACATTCAAATCGAATAACAGTGAACAAGATGTTCACTGTTATTTTTGTTTGGATGAGTGTCGGTATGGATACAGGAAATGTTTGAAATTCAGTCATAAGGGAACATACAACTATCGCAAAAAAAATTTTTAAATGGGGGTAATGGTTATGTCAAATGACAGTGGTCTCAATAAAAAAGCAGATGGTCTTGTTGATAAAGTAGCGGGTAAAGCAAAAGAAGCACTCGGTAAAGCAACAGGAGATAAATCGACAGAGCGCGAAGGTAAAAAAGATCAATTAAAAGGTGACGCCAAGAAAACCGTAGGAAACGTTCAACAAAATTTTGAAGATACAACTCGTCGTTAAGACCGTGGGAATTAAATAGAAAAACCGGACTGGAGGATTACTCTAGTCCGGTTTTTAGTGTTTGCTATAATGAATTTTTATACTAATAAAAAAGATAGTGAATAATTTGTATAAAGGTCTAGTCATTTAGATATTTATATGGAATAATTAAAAACGTAAAAGCGTTTACATTGTTCTGTCATTATCGTTTTATTCAGGAAAGGGTGAAAGGGATGTTGCAGTTTCTACAACGAATTGGTAAGGCTTTGATGTTACCAATCGCAGTATTACCAGCTGCCGGAATCGTACTTCGATTAGGTTCGGCGGATATGCTAGATATTCCATTGATGGTAGCAGCAGGAGGGGCAATTTTTGATAACCTTCCATTGATATTTGCCATTGGTGTCGCAATCGGTCTATCGATTGATGCGAGTGGGGCAGCGGGTCTTGCCGGAGCCATCGGGTATCTTGTCTTAAAAAATGGCGTCGACTCGATGAACAAGGATTATTCCAGTGCACAGATTCAAGCAAAATATGATGCGATTGCGGCGATCGTCAATGATTCCTCGACCAAGGTCGATGGCGCGACGCTTGGTTCGATTGCGAACCAGGCGACGCTCGGTTCAACCGTCAATATGGCAGTATTCGGTGGGATCATTGCGGGTATCGTTGCCGGTCTTCTATACAATCGCTTCTACAATATTAAGTTACCGGATTGGTTGGCATTCTTCGGAGGCCGTCGTTTTGTTCCAATCATTACCTCAGCTGTCATGCTCGTACTTGCTTTCATCTTTGGTTATGTTTGGCCGTTCATCGAGCAAGGTATCAACGGTGCCGGTGAATGGATGGTCGGTCTTGGCGCAGGAGGCGCTGCTTTGTTTGGATTCTTTAACCGTCTCCTGATTCCTGTCGGCTTGCACCATGTTTTAAATAATATTTTTTGGTTTGTTTTCGGTTCATACGAAAAAGCAGATGGTACGGTAGCGAACGGGGATATTGCGCGTTTCTTCGCTGGAGATCCAACAGCGGGGATTTATCAAGCTGGCTTCTTCCCGATCATGATGTTTGCCTTGCCAGCTGCAGCCTTTGCCATCGTCATGGCTGCGCGTAAGGAAAATCGAAAAGCCGTTGCTGGAGCGATGATTGGTCTTGGACTGACATCCTTCTTGACAGGAATTACGGAACCAATCGAGTTCTCGTTCATGTTCTTGTCACCTGTTTTATACGTCATCCATGCTGTACTAACGGGTCTATCGATGGCCATCGTTAACTTACTCGGTATTTTACATGGCTTCTCCTTCTCGGCTGGTTTCATTGATTACGCCTTGAACTTCGGGATTGCGAAAAAACCATTGTTGATCATCCCGGTTGGTCTCGCGTTCGCGGTCGTCTACTACTTCCTGTTCTACTTCATGATCACAAAATTCGATCTGAAGACACCAGGTCGTGAAGATGAATCGCTCGTTACAGACACGGGAGTCGTTTTGACGGACTCAGACGATAAATATGAACAACAAGCAGCTCAAATTTTTGCTGGATTGAAAGGAACAGAAAATGTCACGTCGATTGACAACTGTGCGACACGTTTACGTCTTCAAGTCAAGGATCCAAGCATCATTGATGAAGCGGCGATTAAAGCGGCTGGAGCAAAAGGTGTCATGAAGATGGGGGCGACTAGTGTTCAAATCATCATTGGCACAGATGTCGAATTCGTTGCAGATGCGATGAAACGACAGAAGTAAAGAAAACGACCTTTCCTGAGCTCAGGAAAGGTCGTTTTGCTGTACGTTCGCAACAGGTGCTGTTTTGCTCGAGCGATAGATCGGATAAAAGATTCCAATCAAGATGATGACGATCCCAATCCATTGAGAGCTCATCAGATGTTCACCTAAAATTAACACGGAACAGATGACCGCTGTCGGTAGTTCAGCTGCTCCAAGCAAAGAAACGCTTGCTGGGGAGAGGTGAGGCGCGCCCGCAGCAAATAAGAGCGGTGGTAAAATTAACGCGAACAGACCAAGCGGAATCGCGTATAACAGAAGTCCATTTTCGAAGTTCGCAGAGGATAAGAACGTCGTCGGTGGATACATCGTCATGACGAAAGCAAGACCACCTGTCATCATGTAAAAACTCTTCTTGATGACGGGTAAATGATTGGCGATGCGTCCACTAGCGAGTAAGAAAATTGAGAAGCTTACAGCCGCTCCAAGACCGAATAATGTTCCACGGAAGTCAAGTGGACTCGAGTAAGCGGCACTCGCAAGAATGGCTCCGCCAATCAACAGAATCGCAGACAGGAAATGCGCGCGAGATGGTAAACGTCTGAATGCGAGCGCATCGATGATGACACCAATCCAAGTGAATTGGAATAAGAGAATGATTGCAACGGATGCCGATACGGTCTGAAGACTTTGATAGTACAGATAACCAGTTGTACCACTAGAGATACCGATCAACATGAGAAGACCAGCTGTCTTAAGATCGAGACGAAGATTTTTCGTAAATAAGGCAAGACTGAAAATCATCAGCCAACCGAAGAAAAATTGACTCCCAGAAACGGCTGCTGAGTTGAATCCAGCTGCATAAGCGAGTTTGACGATCGTTGAGAGGACACCATAACTGATAGCGCCAATGAGAACGAATAAGGTTGCTTTTGAGCGATGCATGAATAATTTCCCTCCATTTTTAGTAAAAACCACACAAAAAAGGTTGCAACGGGGCCTTGTCCAGGTTTTTTGGACAGGGTTTGGTTGCAACCTGTGTGATTTATTGAGTTGATGTGTCGAGCAAACGATACAGCCGGGTTTTCGTTTGGTTGTACTGAACGGTCAGCGTGTTCCACTTCTTTAATGACGCGGTAGCTTTCCGTGTTAAACGATTTAAATCCGCTGTTGACTCATCAATCTTAACGAAATCCGGTTTTTTAGTCAAGCGTGAAAGCACTTTCTTTTCAGCGTCCATCGCTTGTCGATACGTTTTCGAGAACGTTTGAAACGTCTGCTGGCGTTCCTTGATGATTGCCACTAAGGCAGTTCCTTCCGTTTTTGCTTTACCATCAAGTTTGTTTACAGCATCCTTCAATTCTTCAAGATCAAGTTCAGCGTACGTTTCCTTACGTAACGTTTCTTCTTGTTTCAATAAAGCAAGCCGTTCATCATTTAAGGCTTCTAGTTCCTCCCGTTCATTTTGAGAGCGTTTGATTTCTTCAGCACCTGCATCAAGAACGGCTTGGTACGTATTAACTGAAATTTCGTCCTTACGAGCACGTTGATCAGCTAGCATGAATGCCTTTTCTTCACCTTTGACTTGTTGCTCTAGCTGTTCATGAAGAGAGGCTGGTGAATCGTTGGAGCAGGCAGCGAGTCCGAAGCTCGACAGGAACAGTACTGCTACGAATGATTTTTTCATCTAGATAGTAACTCCTTATAAATTCGAGTATTGCACGAAGTTGTACGGAATATGGAAATCTTCATCATAAATCGCGAACTGATAGCCCTTTTTTTGAAGTCCGGCAACAATGGCCGGAAGGGCCTTGATAGCTTGTGGTTGTTCATGCAAGAGAATGATTTCAAATGGACGCTCTGCTCGCCGAATGACCGTATTAGCCACTTCTTTTGCACTATCTTTGTAATACCAGTCCATTGAATCGATCGACCAGTCCCATACTCGGAAGTCTGCTGAATGAATGGCAGATGCCATTTTTTTCGTGATGCCTGGATCAGAGCCATAAGGTGGTCGTGTCAAATGTGGTGTTAGCTTCGTCAACTCATGGATTTTCTTCTGAACACTTTGCATCTCTGAGACATACTTTCCTTTTTCGTACAATGTATCGTAATCGTGTGTTTCCCCGTGTAATCCGATATAGTGTCCAGCTTTAGCAGCAGCTTTGACTTCTTGCGGAAAAGCATCTATTTGTGTTCCGAGATAAAAGAAAGTGGCACGAGTCTGAAGTTGATCCAATGTTCGAAGTAAGTCCGGTGTTAATGCGGATGGACCATCCTCGAATGTTAAATAAGCGACTTTTTTCGTCACACCATTCCATTTTTCGACGCGTGCTTTTTCCATATTGACGACAGGGACTTCAGTAATGGATTTACTTGTCGTAATGGATTGTTGTTCAGGAGTAAATACGTATCGATAAGCGACATATCCCCCAACTCCGAGAAAGACAAGTGTGAGAAGTAAGAAGAACCGAGGGAAAAACTTTCTTTTTTTTGTACGCGGTCGTGGACCGAGTTCGCTAGCGTGGCTTGAGGTAAATGGATCCATCGTTGTCTGTCGCTCCTTTTGTAAAAAATATCATATACAGATAATGTAACATTCTGACTGTTTCTTTTGTAACAAACAGATGACAAAAAGATGACGGAAAATCGATTTTTCTAAAAAATATCGATTTATTTAGAAGAAGTTTGTAAGAAATAAAAAAACAACCACTGAATAAGTGATTGTTTCATGTGTTATTAGTGTTCTGTTACAGCACACTCATCGCATTCCGTTTGATAGGATTCACATTGTTCATCCATCTCTTTTCCGCAATGGGCACACGTCTTGACGGGAAGCTCACGATAGAATGCAGCAGATGCTTCTTGGTAAAGGGGTTGTTCCATGTGTTTTTCCTCCTTCAAAATAAACGCAATGGTCTTTTTCTTGTTTTTATTGTATTAGTACAGAGGTTTAATGTCAACTATTGTTTTATAACAGTAAATTCGTTTGAAGTATTGATAGAGGACAATAAAAAAGGGACATGCTACGATATCTAAGTAATCTGATAATAATAAGGGGGATTTACACATGACACAGGTAACACTTGATACAATGCGTGTCTTAACAGAAAGACGTTCGGTTCGTCATTACGACGAAACGTTCAAACTTTCAAAACAGGAAGTGGAAGAACTATTAGAATGGACGACAGCGGCGCCGAGTGCTTGGAATCTACAACACTGGCATTTCACGGTCTTCCATTCAGAAGAAGCGAAGCAACAGCTTGCACCAATTGCATACAATCAGCCGGCCATCGCTTCGGCTTCAGCAATCATTGCGATTCTAGGGGATGTTCAAGCCAATCGAAACTATAATCCGGTTTATGGTCCGGCAGTAGAAGCGGGTGGTATGACAGAAGAATTGTTCGATTCGATCAAGGCACAAGTAGAAGGCGCTTATCAAAGTGAAGCCTATGGGCGCGACGCGGCAATGTCGAATGCGAGTCTTGCTGCGATGCAATTGATGCTTGCGGCAGAAGCGCGTGGATTATCAACACTCGCAATGGGTGGATTCGATCATCAACGTTTTGCGGAAACGTTCATTACCGAGTCACGGTATGTACCGGTCAT
>NZ_DJUM01000041.1:15039-15159 GCF_002440475.1 Exiguobacterium sp. UBA6282
TTTTAATTTTTTTATTTTTTTTCGGAAAAAGACTTGTCAGCCTTTTAGTTTCTTGATATATTAATACATGTCCTAGCAAGTACATTACGTACTGCAAACATGATTCTGTAGCTCAGCTGG
>NZ_DJUM01000053.1:0-38768 GCF_002440475.1 Exiguobacterium sp. UBA6282
AGTTTCACGTTATACATTATTCTTATATTTCTCGCATAAACGCTTACCGTCCTTAAAGGACGCCGAAGGCGTTTTAGCTTGATGTGAAGAAGGGGTGGGCAGATGCATCTGTTGCTGAGAATTTCCACCAAGATGATGCGGTTACGCAAACGATCGATAGGGCTAATTATTCTAATCTTTATAGTTCTTAGTGCGTCGATTGCTTACCTGATTGAGCCGGGTACATTTCATAGCTGGTTTAATGCTTTTTACTGGGTTATGACAACGATGGCGACAGTAGGGTATGGAGATTACTTTGCAGAGACCGTAGTTGGAAAACTGTTTACCATGTTTCTATACATCTTTGGTATCGGTCTCCTCAGCTTGGTCATTGGTAAGGTCATCGACTCCATTGCGGAGGTGCAGAGAAGGAGAGGAGCGGGGACGTTGAGCTTTCGGGGGAAGGATCATGTACTTTTAATAAATTGGAGTAAGAAAGCACAAGCTGCCGTAGATGAGGTTCTATGCTATTCGCCGAAATGCCACATTGTCATTATTGATGAGACAGGAAGTCATCCTTTGGAACATATGGATCAAGTTCACTTCATAAGTGGCGATGCCTCCAGTGATGAGATTCTACTCAAGGCTAACATCCATGAAGCAAGAGCAGCCATTGTGTTCGGCGACACACGGATTGATGAAGCGTCGCTAGTCGACGGTAAATCCTTATTAATTGCCTCCAGTATCGAGCGAATTGCGCCACAAGTACATACGACCGTAGAAATAATGCAAGAGAAGAATATTCAGAATTTCAGGCATGTCCGAGTAAACGAGTTCGTTCTCTCGCATGATGCCATCTCCAGACTGGCTGTTCGATCCGCTCTGCAAGAGGGGAATTCTGAAGTAATAACGCAGCTGCTGAGCCGTAAATATGGTGATGATATTTATGAGATTCCAGTGAATACCGCATGGAAGACATATGGAGATGCGTTTCAGAACTTGCTTCTGCAAGGCGCGACCTTGTTGTCGGATCGTAGTGATCTTAGCATCAATCGAAAGCTGGATCAGGCTATTCCTAAGGATGCTAGATTGTATGTTGTTTCCGATGTAGAGACGTATCGTAGGATTAAGGGTTAGGCCAGAAATAGATGGAATATGCGGATTTTCTGGAGCTGAGGCTTCGATCATTTAGCGACGATGTTAAGTAAGAAGCGACAAATAGAAAAAAGTAAAGTTTTTCAAAAAAATCCTTATCTGTTGCCGAATGGGGTGCCAGATAAGGCCTTTTGCATATGAAGGGGTATAGAAGGTTTGAGTATATGATGTATATTACCGTTATAGATAATACTAGGTAGCATAAGGAAATGCTAAGGGAAGTGATCATTTGAGAAAAATAATCGCTGCTGCACTGTCGGTTCTAGTAGGTGTCACGGGTCTAACGGCTTGCGAAAATACGGCAGTACCAATATCAACACCAACATCGACATCGACTCCGCCTGCTACTATTCATACGGAGTTACCCGATCGCGAAGATTCAGATCATAATACTACGGTAACCCAGACGCAGGAATTAGATGACTTAGAGCAATTCATTACCTCGAAACTCACAAGTGAGTACGGTGTATATACTAATTTACTTGAAACGGATCAATCGGCGGAAGCAGCGAGTGGACATGAGGTTCTAAGTGAATCGGCATCTCTCAGCATGCTGGCAGCTGTACGTAGCGGCCAACAAGAACGATTTGCAGAACAATGGAAACTGGCTAAGCAAACCTTTGATATGAACAGCGGTTTCAGCTACCGTTATAGTCCTAAACAGCAGAAGTTATATCCACTGAATGCTGCCGTTGATGATTTGCGTATGATTCGGNNACGGTATACAGCTGAAGCAGATAAATATGGCGAAAGATTTTATAAATACAATGTAAAAAGTGGGAATATGTATGATTTTTATGATGAAAATTACAAAATAACCAACTCGTTCGTCACTTTGTGTTATATTAATTTGAGCACTTTGCGAAAATTGTCGATTTCTAGCCAAATTAGTATCAATTTATCGAATCATTTGAAGGATATACTAGAAGATGGATATTTATCGGATGAATTTCCTTTTTATGAGACACGGTTTAATTATGAGACCGGCAATTATAGTTCGGAGAATATTAATACAGTAGAGTCGCTTCTATCCATTCTAGCCTTAGCAGAGGTAGATCAGCAGAAATCCACCAGCATTGATTTTATCAAGCAGCAGGTCGAAGCTGGAACGTTGTATGGGCAATATTCGAGAGAAGGTAAGCCGCTGAACGATATCCGGTCCACAGCCATTTATGCCATTACGGCTATGATTGGCGCAGAAATCGGGGATGAATCTCTCTACCATAAAAGCATCGAAAGAATGAACGAGTTCAGAGTGACAGATGTGGGTAGCCCACTATACGGAGGGTTCGGCGATGTGGCAAGCGGCCAAGCCTATTCTTTTGACAACCTGATGGCATTACTGGCCTATGTCTATTAACTTAAACTTAACGTATTGAAGGTGAACCTGCATGATGAACAACACGGTGAAACCATCTCTAAGGCAAGGGATAACACTTGCTAACTTATCGTTACCGTTGTCCCCAGCTTTTATCACTGCTTTTGGAGTGCTGCTTATAACCGTCATCGCCCTGTTCACAGCCCCGTATGTCGGAATGGCGGATAACGGTGACTTTTTTCGTAGCATTTATAGTAACGGACTCTATTTCAATCTGCCGGATTATGACAGTCAGTACTTTGGTTATTTTGTGAAGCAATATGGAATCTTTCAATATTTTAATGAGAATGGCGCAATGTTATTTTCCTCTCAGTCATTATTTATCAAGCTGGCTATAGGTCTTAACAAGTTGTTCTTCAGTAGTGAGGTATTCGACATCCGCTTTCAAGCGGCGATTTATACGATTCTATATGTAATCGCAATTTACTTATTAATAGAGGCTATTACATGGAGGATGTCCCGAAAACAGGGATTCATCATTGCAGGTATTGCTATTTTTATATTCGGAGATACCGGGTACACGGCTTATTTCAACTCCTTTTACGGCGAGAGCGTTGTGATGATCATGATGATTTTCATGTTCGCTTCGTGGCTGATGTTATATCGAAAAAGATACAATGACTACGCGATGCTGGCAGTATTCGTGATTAGCACGCTGATCCTGACTACTTCCAAGCAGCAGAATGCTCCAGTGGGTATGATCATTGCTGTTCTGGGATGTTCACTTCTCTGGATTCGTAGAGATAAAATTTTTCGCATCCTGACGATGGCTTCTCTTGCTCTGATGTTGTTCGCAGGTGTGTTCACGTATTTGAATATCTCAAATGAGTTCGTGAATATTAACCAGTTCCATGCCATGACCCGAGGGGTGCTGAAGGAATCACCTGATCCAGAGGCTGCTTTAAAAGCGTTAGGTATGGATGAGCAATACGCCATTCTGAAGAACAGTATCCATTATGAAAAGTACGTGACTATAGACGTAAATTCACCCCTTCTCGAAGAGAATTTCTACAGTCGTTATGGATTTGTATCCATACTTAAATATTATTTAACGAATCCAGACCAGCTTAACTCGATTCTTAATGTAGCTGCTCAAAGTGCATTCTCGATCAAACCAGCGGCTATGGGGAATTACGAGCAATCCGTTGGTAAGGAATTCCGAGCACAGAGTCACTTTTTCACCGGATATAGTCAACTGAAACTAACGCTGGCACCGCGAACATTTGGTTTCATCTTCCTCTGGATGGTGCTTGTTATCGGTCTCTATATGCCCTCCTTTGTGAATTCAATCAAGTTACGAGATTTCAGAGGTATGCAACGAATGGTATTGATTGTCGCTTCGATAGGCATCGGTCTTTCAGGTATTTTTGTATCGATTATCGGTGCAGGCGATGCCGACATTTCCAAGCATGAGTTCTTATTTACATTATCCTTTGATTTGGTGACCTTTCTGACCCTATCCAGTGTGATTGGGCGTAGAGTTTCTAAAAACAGTAATCAGGTTAAGCAGGTTAGCAAGAGCACCCTATCTAGACCTTATACAAAGCCTCAAAAGGATGTGAGTGTTTGAGCATCAGAGGAGTCTTAAACGGTATATTGCTGCTGACGTTGACCCTAACAGCCCTTCTGTTTCCCGTCACGCCTGTNNGTGACTGAACTCCAGCGACTGCTGGCGGCCTATTCCATGAAGGTCACACTTAGGAGTCTGGATCAATATGAGCAAGGGATGCTGAATAATTACTCTAAAGTGATTATGGTCCGTAACGCAGCGGATATTTTGATTACTAATAAATTCTATGTAGAGGATTGGGAGCATTATCAGGGACAGTATTTGCATATTGGATACAGCCCTCCAGCCTCGCTGAAAAAGAAACTACAGTTAACTACCGATGTGATATATGACGGGAATGCAGATCTCCAGATCGGGCAGTTCTTGGAAATTCCACTTCAGGTACAGGATATGCTCTATATTTCAGGAAGTCAGGGGACAGAGTCCCTTGGAAAGCTGACCTTCCAGGAGTATGGTCTGCAAGCACCCTATTCTGTGAGTAAAGGTAATGATGCATATGTTCCATATTTTGAACAAGGGAATGTCAGTGCACTGACGATGGCGTATGTTCTGAAGGACTGGCTTCATATCAATGCAACGCCGAAAGTGTATCTTGCGATCAAAGAGATTTATCCCTTCTCTGATCTGGGACTGCTGGTAGATACTGCGGAGCGGCTGTATCAAGTGGGGATTCCTTTTCTCGCAAGTGTACGGCCGGTGTTCAGCAATACCGATTATCCGGCAATGCAACGTTATTTGGTAGCCCTCAAAAAGGTGCAATCGAATAATGGCAGCATTCTGGTCAATGCCCCTATTGCAATGCATTCAACGAGTACTAGTAATATGGATCATTCACTCCAGCGGAAGATGAACGATTTCATTAATCTGCTGGTGCATAACAAGATTGGGCCGCTTGGAATCGGGGCACAAATGCACTGGATGTATGACAAGGAATACTCGGAGGCGGGGATGGGCTTTTTCGATTCCGTGATACTGTATCCGGATGAAAAGGTTGATTATATGGAGCAGAGCGACACCTCCAAGTCCTTTCCATCCTCTTTATATAGTGTTCCGATTGATTTTTTGCAGGATCTGCATACATCCAATAATGTGATGCCAGAACTGCCGATGGATACGGTAATCACTGTTGATATGCCTAAGGATAAGGAAGAGCTTGAGGAAATGCTGAAGACGTTGGAACAATGCTGGGTTTCTTTTGCGGATTATAAACAAGAAAGGCATCAGGTTGTTACAGACGTCAATACGATCACTTCATCAGAAGGGGTGATTTCTATGAATGGGCAACCCCTGAGTCTGAACTATACGCCAGAAACAGTGAATAGCGATTATCGATATACAGAAGAGCAGAAGAAGAGCTTTACCACGCTTTTTAATATACAGAATCAATTCTTTATTGTTGCCATTATGATCTCTCTAGTGCTATTTGGCGGATTAATGATCATCGGATACCGACTATATAGAAAAAAGTATTTGAAATGAGACAACTAATCGTGATCTGGAGGATCCTATGACGATTTCAGACATACTGATGGTAATTGCAGTGATCTGTATCTGGTCTCTGCTGCTGGTGAATGTGACCCTCATTATCGCAGGCTATATATATTACATTAAATCTGAAAATGAGGACATACCAGAGATAGAGGGCGAATATCCTTTGGTTTCAATTATGGTTCCTGCTCACAATGAGGGGGTAGTAATCTGTAAGACGGTGGAGTCTCTGCTAGCACTTGATTATCCGGAAGATCGATATGAGATTATTGTGATTAATGATAATTCCTCTGATAACAGTGCTGAACTGCTGGCCGGTATCCAAAACCGAAATCCGGGGCGCCAGCTGATCGTCATTAATACGGATGCGATTACTGGTGGCAAAGGGAAATCGAATGCGCTGAATATAGGCTTCACCCATTGCAAAGGGCAGTTAATTGCGATTTATGATGCAGACAACACTCCGGAAAAAACGGCTTTGCGTTATCTGGTCGCTGAGATCATCTATGATTCTAGCCTCGGAGCGGTAATCGGTAAGTTTAGAACCCGTAACCGTAACGCAAGCCTACTTACCCGGTTTATTAATATTGAGACGTTATCTTTTCAATGGATGGCGCAAGCGGGACGCTGGAAGTTGTTCAAGTTATGCACCATACCCGGCACTAATTTTATTATGCGCAGGTCTATCGTAGAAAGTATCGGCGGTTGGGATGTTAAAGCGATAGCCGAAGATACAGAAATCAGCTTTAGAATTTATATGATGGGTTATCGGATCAAGTTCCAGCCGAAATCGGTCACATGGGAGCAGGAGCCACAAACCTTAAAAGTCTGGTTCAAGCAGCGAACGCGCTGGGCTAAAGGCAATATTTATGTCATAGTCAAAAACATTCCACTGCTTTTCGATAAATCCGCCGCAAAAGTCCGATTCGATATTCTTTATTTTCTAGCCATTTACTTCTTATTGCTGATGTCGTTAATCACCTCGGATGTACTGCTCATCCTGCATGCTTTGGGCTATGTACATACTACCATTGCTGGGCTTAGCAATTTTCTCTGGCTGCTCGCCATCATTCTGTTCGTTGTAGGTACTTTCATAACGTTGACGACAGAGAAGGGCGAGATGAGCTTGTCCAATTTATGGATCGTAATGTTGATGTACGTCTCTTATTGTCAGTTGTGGATGGTTGTCGCCGCTTACGGATTATATCTTTATGCCAAAGATCTCATCTTCAAAAGAGAAGCAAAGTGGTATAAGACTGAGCGGTATTAATAACGAACAAAGAAGCAATGTGAGAAATATGTGATCACAGGAGAAACAGAACATGATGAAAAAACAAATGGTTATACTGTTAACCTGCCTCTCTCTTTTTCTAATTCAATTGAATGTTGCAGCCGCTGAGGCTCCGCCTCAGGATACTAGATTAACATACACAACCTCTTTCATAGGAACAGATACTGCGTTAAAGGGTTCGAGTGCCCAGCAGCAATATTTTGAGGTCATGGATTATTGGAATGTGGATGAGCTCAGAATTAAACTGCACTTTCAAATTTCGCAAATTACCAAGGAGCAGATTTCTAGCGTTACCTTAACGCTAAATGGCAGCCCATTCTATACGTTTAGACCCTCACTAAAAGACAATGGCGAACAACAGCTGGTTCTTAAAGCACCTAAAGGGTTTCTAAGAAAAGGAACCAATACGCTTGGGATTCAGGGCTATTTGCAGTCGAACTATCCAGATGATCAATCTTGTTCTGTCGATTATGATTTTGATAATTGGCTGCATCTGTTTAATACATCCAGTATAAGCGTGATGTATACGCCGAAGCCCTTGACTGGAGGGATTAGTGACTTTAGCGAGCGATTCTCTGGCATTGATACCTTAACGAAGAATCATAGTATTCTGACCGTACCGGACAAAAGCACAGGGGCAGAATTGGAGTCGGCTACTTATGCGCTCTCTGGGCTTGTGAAGGGTAATACATTGGACAATAGAACGATTCCAATGCTTCCCTACCGATCAGACACTGTGAAGAATAAAGCTGCGGTTGTACTGGTAGCCATGTATGACCGAGTACCAAGTGAGCTAAAGGCTCAGCTAAGTTCCTCTGAGGATTTAAGTACACATGCACTACTGCAGCTAGTGAATAAGGATACTCAGCCCACTCTGGTCGTAACCTCGAAAGATGAGAACTTACTGATCAAAGCAGGCCGTTTTGTAGCGAATGAAGAGCTAATGGGTCAAATCACAAGTGATCTAAAGGTGGTGGATGATACTACGGAAGTGTCTGCACCCCCCCTTTCGATTAGCTCCAATATTACGTTTACAGAAACGGGTGATAAACTCATAGGGGCATATCATCAGGAGCAAACATACTTTGTTTCGCTGCCCTCTAACCGCTCGATTGCGGATTCAGGCAGAATCAGATTGGATTTCCGTTATGCACAGAATTTAGATTTCGACCGTTCATTAGTCACCGTCAGCATCAACAACACACCAATTGGCAGCAAGAAGCTGACCAAAGAGTTGGCGAATGGCGATAAGCTGGATCTTCCAGTTCCTCAAAGCTTGAATATCTCCGGTAATTTCACGGTAACTGTAGCTTTTGATTTGGAGCTGAAGGGAGCCGAATGTACTCTAGATAAGGAACAAATGCCGTGGGCGTATATCAGTAAAGATTCTGTAATGCGTCTTAATACTAAAGATCGTACGGATCTCTTGTTTAATAACTATCCGTATCCGTTCATACGTGACGGGCTTTACAATCAAGTAGCAGTCGTTCTGCCACAAGAAATGGATGATTACGCATATTTGAGTTTAGCTAATGTGTTTAATCTACTGGGAAAATACGCTGGCGGAAATATAGGCAACATTCAGTTCTATACAGATAGCATTAGCGCTGATCATTTGAAGAATAATAATGTCATCGCCATCGGCACGTATAAGAATAATAAGATCATCCGTGATCATAATGATAAGCTCTATTTCCAATATAACGGGAACGGAACAGCAATTCGCTCCAATGAGAAGATGAGTATTGAAGAACATTACGGAGCTCAAATTGGAACACTGCAGCTGATTGAATCGCCATTTGAGGCGGGACGGGGGTTGCTTGCTGTTACGGGAGCCCACTCTGAAGAGTACTATTTGGCGTCGAAGTTGATCGCAACGGAGCGGGACAAATGGAAGGTGTTTGGCGATGGGGTAATCGTTGATAAGGACGGTAATGTCAATGCGCACCGTTTCAAGATCATTACTGGAGCAGCAGAGGATTCCGTGGTAAAAAAAATAGCGGAACGAACAGACGTGTTAAGTTTCATTATCGTAATTGTGCTGGTGCTGACACTGGTGATTCTATCGCTGATCCTGCTGCTTCGTAAACATATGAAGAAACGTGGTGATAAGCGTGAGACGTAATCGCAGCGGTTTAGTTTCAGATATCGCTCTCTTATCGTTCATGGTGCTTCTTTATATTTGTATTGTCTTCATTTCAGGGGCACCCGATGATTATATCCAGAATATTATCATTTTAAATGTGGCTTTTATTCTGGTGATTGTTACGTATTTTACAACGGTGACCGCAGGGTTGGTCTTGAACCTGGTGTTTATTTTTGCTTACGGCTTCTACACGATGTATCAGACGATAACTTTGGGAGAGACGATTGGACTGAATACTTACTTCTGGCTAATTATGACCCCATTGTTAACAGTGGTTCTATGGATATTTACATTAAGCAACCGTGAGCTGCAGGCTGAGAATCAACGTTTGGAGAAAAAAACTGCCAATATGGCCATCGTCGACGAGAACACAGATCTGCGAAACAGCATTTCTTTTCAGAAGGATGCCGCCTTATTCACAGGCATTTCGACTCGATATCAGATTCCACTCACACTGCTTGTAGTGAAAGTGAAATATTGGAATGAGATTAGACGTATCATACCTGAAGGACAGTTGGCTGAGGCCATACACGATGTATCTCAGCTCAGTCAGGCCAGCATTCGTACCAATGATGCACTGTATTTGCTGGACAAAGATGACGCAACATGGGGCCTGCTGCTGTTCACCGACAGCGATGGAGCAAAAATCGTGATCGAGCGGATTAAATTGAAGCTTCAAGAACTTAATGACACTGAATTTGTCAAAAAGTATAAAGTTAGTCTCGGCCTCAAAATAGGTGCTGTAGAATATCAATCTAGCACTATTGAGAACCCATTAGATTTTATTGTTCAGGCTAAAAAACAGCTGGAGTATGATGTATAAGTCAGTTGAACGTAAGGGAATATAAGGAATATCGGATATTAGTTGACTTTACATGTCGATTTCACGTATGATGGAGTGGTGGTCTAAATCGTAAGATTTACGAATTTTCCTACGTTTATTAGGTTATACTTATAGATAAACCTACAGATCATTTGGTTAATTTACCATAAAGGCTCCACTAATTTGTTCAGAAGGAGGACGATCAGAATGAGAGAAGGCATACATCCAAAGTTCAACAAGGTTATTTTCATGGATGCAAGCGTAGGCTTCAAATTTTTGAGTGCATCTACAAAATCATCCAATGAAACAATGGAATGGGAAGATGGTAACACTTATCCTGTTATCCGCGTGGACGCAAGTTCCGCATCCCACCCATTTTACACTGGTAAACAAAGAGATACAGAACAAGGCGGCCGTGTTGACAAGTTCAAACAACGTCTTGCACAAAAGAAATAAGAATCCTTACGGACAAGCAAAAACGCCTTTGGCGTCCCTAAAGGACGGTANNAACTTGTACTTTCTTATATTTTTAAAAAGGGACAACCCATTTAGAAGCGATCGCTTCAGGGATGTCCCTTTTTTGTGTTCAGGCATGTTAGAATGAAATGGAATTGATAAATTTCGATAGTGCCAGGGGAGCGACAGTTATGGAGAATGAAATAAAAGTAGATACGGTCCTTAAGAGTGAGGACGTTCAGGAGTTTAACCTATGGTTCAGCTTGACTAGCCGAATTATACTTAACTCTTTCAGTGTGGTTGCTTATTTTGTGATTTTGCTGTTAATTACTAAGGATTATAGTACTAAAAGCATCTCAATCCTTGCTGTGACCGCTGTAGTTCTTGCCGCTGTCTTATGGTATATGACCAAATCAAGCTTGGTCAAAAAATCAAAAAAAGCCTTCGCAACAGATAGCTTATCTCAGCAGCCTCAGAGCTATTCCATATCAGATGAGGGCATAAAGTACGTATCCGAGGCAGGTTCCGGGCAAGTGAAATGGGAAGAGATACATAAAATTGGTGAAACTATGAGCTTGTTTGTGTTTTTTGTGTCTTCTAATAGAGCGCTGATTATCCCTAAGCGATACTTTCAGTCGGAACAAGATAGAACGGCGTTTAAAGACTTGGCCAGAAAGTATATGTTCTCCCATCGAGTGAAGTTCAAATCGTAAGATGTACAGATGTACTGTTATTTGTCGATTCATTTGTAAGAATGATTAGGATATAATGATAGGAGCGACTTGAAAAATAGGAGAAATATGGCATGCCGTGGATTCAAGGATATCCGTATTACTTATTAATGGGCAGTGTTCTAAGCTTTTACATGGGCGTCAGCTCCTATCGACATCGGAAGTCTGCAGGAAGATGCTATTTGTGGATCTTAATGTTGCTGGTCAGCCTCATATTTATTGCAACGGCGGGAGAGATTATGTCATCCTCTTTTCAGGCTAAGTTGTGGTGGAAGAATATGCAGCAGGCTCCGCTTTTTTTTAGTGCGCTATTTACTTATGCTGTGGTTAAAGAATACGTGTCTCCTTCCACGGAACGCCTGACTGTAAAGCTTGCTATTTTCTCGATTCCAATTGCTTTGGATGTACTGCTTATTTTTACGGATACCTATCATCATCTAATGCGTAGTGAAGTGGGCATAGCCACTGTTGCGGGTATTAGTGGAATTACTGTAAAGCCTACGCTTCTTAGCATGGCTTTTATTGCTTATGATCAGCTATTTGGTCTATATGCGATCTGCTTGCTAGCTGTTTCCTTAATTAATAGACCGAGAGCTTTTTTGCGACGGACTTTCTTACTGTTTGCTGGGCTGCTTGTTCCGGTCATTTCTGTTTTTTTACTTCCCTTGTTAAAGATCACGCTTACAGGCTTTACGGCCTTCACTTATCTACCCGCAATTATAGCGGCTTATTTGTGTTTATTCATTGATCCCAAATCCACCATCTATCCTTTAACTAAAATTAAAATCCTAGAGCATATGAAAGACGGCGTAGTTCTGACAGACCAGAATGATAATATCATTGGTATTAATGAAGCTGCGACCTTCATTTTATTAGAGATTACCGGGATATCGAACGAGACCTGGATGGGGAAGAACATTGATCTTTTTATGAGACACCACATGGACATTAGCGCTCATTATAGTCAAAGGACCGAAGGACAGTTTGAGATTGTATGTACTGGAATGAGAGAGATTTGTTATGGAGTTTCTTTGATTGTAACCGAACATCGGGCAACAGAGAACAAGGGGATGCTAATCGCTTTTAGTGACCATAGTGAAAAGAAGCGGTATGAGCGTGAACTGGTTTATCAAGCGACGGTCGATGATTTGACGGGGCTTTATAATCGCAGGCATTTTATGCAAATGGTACAAAATCAAACGATTCCGGACGGACTAGGACTGGCATTACTGTTATTTGATATCGATGATTTTAAATTAATTAATGATACCTATGGTCATTTAGCGGGAGATCAGGCATTGGTTGATTTCTCGAATAAAATACTACAGGTGTACCAAAATAAAGGCATTGCTGGAAGAGTCGGGGGCGAGGAGTTTGCCGTATGCTTTTTTGCTGAGGACAAACATGCAGCCTTAATGGAGGCAGAGAATTTTCGCACTACGATGAGTGATTACACGATAATTTTGAACGAACACGATAGTGCTCAGCTTACCGCAAGCATCGGAATTTCTTTANNTGACTTTCGAAGATTTATATCGGGAAGCAGATGAAGCGTTATATCGTTCCAAGAATTCGGGCAAGAATAGAGTGACACTAGGTCGCGAACCCATCTTAAGAGAAGCAATGAAGGGATAAGGAACATGCGGAAGCTAGATCTTGCGTTTAGAGCATCGAAGATAAAGGAGTGTCCTAATGAATCTGACTATTAATGAAGTGATGAGTAAGCTTGAGGAGATGGGTACAGAGCAGACGAAGCGTACCTTCGTACGTCATGGTGCTAAGGAACCTTTATTCGGAGTAAGGATAGGGGACATGAAGAAGTTGGTGAAGGATATCAAGAAAGATCAGAGTCTAGTACGAGCCTTGTATCAGACGGGTAATTATGATGCGATGTATTTGGCAGGACTTACGGTTGATCCCAAGAGTCTTACGAAGGAAGAGCTTCAAGGCTGGGTATCGGCGGCGTATTGCTGTGCATTAGCGGAATATACGGTAGCTTCTGTCGCTGCAGAGAGTCCATACGCATTGGAGCTTGCTAGAGAGTGGATTCGTTCCTCAGATGAAATGGTGGCCACCTGTGGCTGGAGTGCGTATGGAAACTACATTTCAGTTACACCGGATGATCTGCTCGATATCGCTGAGATCAGAGAGCTACTACAACAAATTCAGACTACCATTCATCAGGAACAGAATCGAGTTCGTTACACGATGAATATGTTTGTAATCATTGCCGGCAGCAGCGTAGCAGAGCTGCATGACGAGGCGACACGCATTGCTGAAAGCATTGGTAAGGTCCAGGTAAATGTGGGACAAACCGCATGTAAAGTGCCATTGGCTGTAGACTATATTGCTAAGGTTGAGCAGGCTGGAAAGCTTGGTGTGAAGAAGAAGACCTGTATTTGTTAAAATATAAGAAAGTATNNTTCTCGCTTAAACGCTTATCGTTCTTATAAGGACGCCGAAGGCGTTTATACTTGATAGATTTACTCAAGCTACAAATAATCAAACAAGAGGCCAGTTCCCGTAATCCGGGAACTGGCCTTTTTTACATAATCTTATTGTTGATCAACGTTCAATACGACTTTAACAGCTGTGCCGATTGGCGGCAGGCTCTTAGTCAGCATAGGGCTATAGAATCCAATAACTTTTGCGCCTTTTACAAGTTCGCTGCTGTTTACAGTTTTGCCGTCACTGTTCATTAGCACAGTATCTTTACTAATGCGAAGCACTACTTCTTGTTGTGACTGTTCGCTCAGGCCACTGCCTTTAACGGTGATGCTGATGTTTCCTTCGTCATCTTTTTGAACTTCCTCAATGGTGCCTGCAGTGCCCAGAAGATCATTTTGCTTCTGCTCATCTAGAACAGTGATCTTGTATGTTGGGGTTTGCGGCGGCAGACTCATAGTCATGATCATGGAATGCTCAGCTTTCACGGTCATACCGATGTGAAGATCTTTCAGTGCAAGCTTAGTACCGTCTGCCATTTCGATCGTAGTATCTTCACCTACATTCAGTACGATGCCATCTGTGCCTACACCCTGGATCTGAACGGATTGGTATTTCCCCTCATTATTGACAGCTGTAATCACGCCAGTCTTAGTCATGTGCTCTTGCTGATTAGCATCAGTGATCACGATGGAATCTCCCTTCACTGTCATGTTGTGGTGGATGATTTCACTTACAAAGGAAGCTGGAACATACAAAATGGAGTCAACCAATTGTGGTGCAGTTCCAAGCGTAGTGTTCATTTTATTAATGCTATAACGATCTTCTCCGGCTTTCACTGTAGTGAACACAGCACCATTGATAAGATCAACGGATTTAGTTTGTCCATTCCAAGTTAATTCGAAGCCAAGTGCTTCAGTAACCGTACGAAGTGGCACCATAGGCTCTTTTCCATTTGTAGTTTGGAAGCCTGTTTCTTTCAGAGCGGACCCGTTGATTTCAATCGCAAACGTCTTTTGATTAGCATTAACGGAGGTTTGAGCAGCATCATTTTTTGCCGAAGTTGTTGTTGGTGCGGCATAGGCTGCTCCTGTTGAAAGTGCTAGGGACAAAGTTAAAAGAACTGTGCTTGTTTTTAAAATGTTGTTCATAGTTGTGAGCTCCTTTTTAAGTTCATTTGTTAGTGTTGTTATTATCTAGACGGGACATCCCTCCAATATGTTGCAGTTTATTTGCATAAAAAAGAGTAAGAGGCCCCTCCGTTTGTAGTAAAATGTAAATATTAACAATCGCTCACATTAGGAGGCGCTATGGAGTCATTCAAAGATCGACTTAGATTCATGAAGGTCCAGCAGGACGGGCTTATTAAGGAATATGAAGCTCTAGTTGCGGAATATGAAAGTCACGATCTGGTCAACGAGAATGAACACTTGAAGAAGCAATATGAGAAACATAAGCTTGCTTTAGTGGAGTTGAAGACTCAGGTAGGGAAGCTTCAAGAAGAGAATACGGAGCTAAAAGTTACGCTAACGGAACAGATCTTAAATGAGAAGCTTGGTATTCTTAGCCTGTCGAGACAGAAGCTGCAGACTTATTTTGCCTCTAAAAGCCTTGCCCATACGGACCGGCTGACGGCTTTTGAGATGGACACAAAGCGTCATATTCAGCAGCTGTACCAAACAGCCGCGAGGCAGCTCGGTGAGGATAAAGTGGAGTTATCCAGTCAACTTGGAGCGTTGTCGGCCCAGTTAAATGAGCGTGTACTAGCGCAGCGGCAAAGACTGAGGGAATCCGAAATTGTTTTGAACGCCAGAATGGATAACGGATTACATGATTTTGCCTCGGAGGAGATCAGCGAAGAAGTATTGGAGCGTCGAAGAAAACAANNTCTTGGCCGTAGGGGCGGCATTCAGATACTCCTATTCCAACTGGTTCACAGGTTATATGAAGGGAGGCGCCTTTTTTCTACTGGGATTACTGATGTTAGGGGGCGGGGAGTGGCTATATCGCAAAGGAAAAGGCACGTTCGCTTTAGGGCTGCTTGGCGGCGGAATTTCAGTGCTGTACGGCTCTATTTTCTATAGCTATTTTTTACTGGATATTATCAGTATTTATGTAGGGCTGTCCTTATCCGTACTCGTCACTTTGACTGCAGTACTCCTATCTCTAAGGTATGAATCACGAAGTATTTGTGCTTTGGGCTTAATCGGAGGGTATTTGCCATTATACTCTTATCTGGGGGCATTCGGTCTATCGGGTAACGCGGTTTATGTGGCGATGGGGTACTTGTTTCTACTGAATTTATTCATTCTATTGATCTCTTTCCGCAAACGTTGGAATGTTGTCAATTATATCAGCTACTTATTTAATACACCCTCCATGCTGATATTAATAGCGTTATCAGATAGCAACGGAGTTAATATGATTTATGCGGTGCTGACTTTTGCCATGTATTTGGGCATTACATTATGGTACCCGTTCAAGTATCGCTCCAAGCTGTCTTGGTGGGATTTCTCTCTATTAGGATGTAACACGTTTATTAGCTGCCTCACCTTGTATCTTCTATTCCTGGATGCAGGGCTGAAGGATTACAATGGTGCGCTCGCGCTGGTCTTCTGTCTGCTGTATCTGGGGCTTGGACGAGGAATTGAGAAGCTGATGCCACAGGAAAAAGAGAGCATGCTGCTGTTCTATGCTACTTCACTGACCTTCGGCGTTCTGATGATTCCCTTCCAATTCGGAGCGGCATGGTGGTCCATTGGCTGGTTGATTGAAGGTGTCGTGCTTACCTTGTTTGGTAATCTGAATCGGTTTAAGGGGATGGAAAGGGCAGGCTGGGGCATTTTGACGCTTTGCTTTGTGGTGTTCTTCGGTCTAAATGTACCGATGCAGCTCGATATAGCCAATGAATGGATGAATTCCACAGACGCCTATTTTCCGCTAAAATATGTCTTTATTACTGTAGGTATGCTTATTATCGCCGTATGGTATGCCGTTCAGCATAACCGAAAAGACGTCCTCCTTCACTGTGAGCCTTACGAAATCACATTAGCCCTGTGGTTTAAATATACGGCGTTATTGAATTTCTGGATCTATGGATTGTATGAAACCAGAAGACTGTATCGTCTGGTTGTACCGGAGGATTTCTCGCATAGAACCTTCTACAATTTGCTAATGTCCGCTCTGTTAACTATTGTTCTGGCCTATGTATTGCCTAAGGTGAAGGTGCTGTATGACACGATCNNTTGGGATCGGATACGCCATTTGTTTGACGATTACAGTAGGCTTTCCAACTCTGCAGAATGATCTTGCACGTAATACCACGGTCGATTATATCGCACTAGGTATACTCATTATCTTCAATATTTTCGTATGGTTTAGCGGACGTGATCTACTTATCAACTTGCTTAAACGTGAGTATAAAAGTATGGAGATTTATCCTGTCTTCATGGGAGTATATCTACTCGGAATCATTACCGCTTTTCTGGGGGTACAGCTGCAATTGAGCGATGCGGGATTAATATTTAGTCTCGTTTATCTGTTGATAGCAGTTCTGTTCATCATGTACGGCTTCCGTAAAAGATATGTGTACATCCGGCGCTTTGGCCTTGGATTGACGTTATTGGCGACAGGTAAGCTGCTGTTATACGATCTGGGACTACTGAATACCGGAAGCAAAATCATCGCGTATGCCAGTTTTGGGATTTGCTTGCTCGGGATTTCCTATCTCTATCAAAAGGTATCAAACAAAATGGAGGAGGGGCAGGCAGTGACGGAGAATGTGACTAAGGGGTAGATTACAATATGAACCATAGGAAGGAAGACGGGGATGTATCAGACTTATATTTTTGATCTGTACGGTACACTAATTGATATTAAGACAGATGCGGAGCATTCTGAGGTATGGGAACGGTTGGCTCTCCATTTCGGATATCAGGGACTCTCTATATCAGGGGGGGGACTGCAAGAACGGTTTTTGCGGGAGCGGGATCTTCAACTAAGTGAAGCCGCACGGAGCTGTGAGTATCCGGATTTCGTAATGGAGGAAGTATTTCGGTCTGTGGCCCGCCAATTGGGCGGAGAACCGGATCAAGCCTGGCTATTTGAAACTGTGAGGTGGCTGCGGACGTTATCGATGGTCCATATCTCTCTATATGACGGTGTGGCTGAAATTCTACAAACGTTAAGAGAACGTGGCAAAAAAGTATTCTTGCTCTCCAACGGGCAAAAGACCTTTATTGAAGCTGAATTAACTATGCTCGGAATTATACATCTATTTGACGGTATTGCGATCTCTTCGGAAGCAGGGGTGAGCAAGCCTGATCCGCTATTTTATCGCTATTTAGTCGAAAATTATGGAGCGGACTTGAGTTCAGCCATCATGATTGGAAATGATCCTCGTACGGATATTGAGGGTGCACTGAAGGTAGGAATAGATTCCTGTTACATTCGTACAGCCTCCTCGCCATCCGATATGGCTGTGAAGAGTACGCAGTCTATATGGGATGGGGATTTACGGCAAATCCCAGGTTGGAACTCGTAGCTGCTCAAAAAAAGTCCCCGTCCCCGGCTTCTTACTCACCGGTTACGGGGACTTCTTATGTCGGACGTTTATAATTACAACACCTTTAGTTTAAAATATAAGAAAGTATAAGTTTCACGCTATACATTTTCCTTATATTTCTCGCATAAACGCTTATCGTCCTAATAAGGACGCCGAGGGCGTTTATGCTTGGTTATCGATAGCCTCCGGCTCTACATAAGCGAGGCCAGTACGATTGGCGTACTCAGCAAGACTGTCTAGTGCACGATGAGCTAGCAGCTCATTTTTTTCTTTCTTATTACGAATCTTCTTCTCCACCTTCGGCAAAAGACCGAAATTGGCATTCATAGGTTGAAAATGCTCTGGATCGGCGGAAGTAATATAAGCTGGCATACTGCCAAGAACCGTATCTTGTGGGAAGACCAACCCCTCTTGACCGAGTGCTGCTCTAGCAGCGTTGATTCCGGCTATAAGACCTGAAGCTGCTGATTCCACATAACCCTCCACACCGGTCATTTGGCCAGCAAAGAACAGCCTTTCCTTGCCCTCCATCTGATAAGTAGGATGCAAGAGTTTAGGAGAATTAATAAAGGTATTTCTGTGCATTACACCATACCGAACGTATTCAGCGTTCTCAAGACCGGGGATCAGCGAGAACACACGCTTCTGCTCGCCCCATTTCAAATGCGTTTGAAAGCCAACAAGATTGTAAAGCGTTCCGGCAGCGTTATCCTGACGAAGCTGTACTACTGCGTATGGAAGCTTTCCTGTGTGCGGATTCATAAGTCCCACAGGCTTCATCGGACCGAATAACGCGGTTTGCTTACCGCGCTTCATCATGATTTCGATAGGCATACAGCCCTCAAAGTATATCTCTTTCTCAAAATCCTTGAGCGCCGCCGTCTCTGCAGAAATCAACGCATCATAAAACACGTCAAACTCCTCTTCAGTCATTGGACAGTTCAGATATGCCGCTTCTCCTTTATCATAACGGGAAGCAAGATACACTTTATTCATATCAATACTGTCCTTCTCAACAATCGGTGCAGCAGCATCATAAAAATAGAAATACTCCTCACCTAATAGACCCTTAATTTCAGCGGATAATGCCGGTGAGGTAAGTGGGCCTGTTGCAATAACAACAATCCCTTCCTCCGGTATATGCGTAAGTTCTTCATTTATGACTTCCACGAGTGGATGATTGTGCAATGTATTGGTGATCTCTCCCGAGAAACCGTCCCGATCCACGGCAAGTGCGCCACCAGCAGGTACAGCGTGGCGGTCAGCTGCACCTAGTACAAGTGAGTTTAAACGTCGCATTTCTTCCTTTAATACACCGACTGCGTTCGTCAGCTGATTTGCCCGAAGTGAGTTCGAACAGACGAGTTCTGCGAATTGGTCTGTATGGTGCGCGGGTGTCTGTTTGACTGGCCGCATTTCATATAAATCTACTTGTACGCCGCGTTTTGCAAGTTGCCATGCTGCTTCAGAACCTGCAAGTCCCGCGCCGATTACCGTTACACGTTTCAACGGTCATTCCTCCTCTTGCTCCTGATCGATGCGTGTTTCATGATGTCCACAAGATGTACATTCTACTTTCACACCGTTCTTGATTTTCTTTTGTACCATCATACTGCTACATACCGGACATGGTTCTTCGACCGGTTTATCCCACGAAACGAACTCACATTCCGGATAGTTCGAACAACCGTAGAACAAACGTCCTTTTTTACTTCGTCGTTCGACGATATCGCCCGTTCCACATGTCGGACACTTCACACCAATCTCGACTTGGATCGGTTTCGTGTTACGACACTCTGGGAAATTCGAGCACGCCATGAACTTACCATAACGTCCCATCTTTATGACCATCGGATGACCGCAGACTTCACAATCTTCTCCAGCTGGTTCATCTTTGATTTCAATCTTCTCGATCTCTGCTTCCGCTCGTGTCAGACGTTTCGCAAAGGATTTATAGATTGGATCGACGACTTCCGTCCACTGCATGTCGCCTTTTTCGATCGCATCGAGTAAAGCTTCCATGTCTGCCGTGAACTGGACAGTGATGAACTCTTGGAAATAGTCGCTGATCATATCGATGACGAGTTCACCAAGTTCCGTTGGTAAGAATTTCTTCTCTTCAAGCGTCACGTAACCCCGTTTTTGAATCGTATCAAGTGTCGGCGCATACGTCGACGGACGACCAATTCCGAGTTCTTCCATCGCCCGGACAAGACGCGCTTCCGTATAACGTGGTGGTGGTTGAGTAAAGTGTTGCTTCGGTTCGATTGCTGATTGTTTCAACTCTTCCCCTTTATCAAGTGGAGGAAGTAATCCTTCCTTGACGTCGGTGACGGCCTCATCATCGGTATCTTCGATGTAAACCTTCATGAAGCCTGGGAATTTAACAGTTGATCCGTTCGCACGGAACATAACATCGTTCGAGACAAGGTCGATTTTGACGGTATCGAGAATTGCTGGCGCCATCTGACTTGCGACGAATCGTTCCCAGATCAGTTTATATAAACGGAATTGGTCACGCGATAGATACGATTTAACGAGTTGTGGTTCACGCATTGTCGAAGTCGGGCGAACCGCTTCGTGCGCATCCTGTGAGTTCGCTGATTTTTTTTCTTTGCGTTTTTCACTTGCGATGTATTCTTTTCCATACGCCTGCTCGATGAACCCGTGTGCTTCGAGGTTCGCCGATTCAGACGTCCGTGTTGAATCGGTACGCATATACGTGATCAAACCGACCGTACCTTCTTTTCCGATCTCGATTCCTTCGTATAGCTGTTGTGCGATCATCATTGTCTTCTTCGCTCGGAAATTCAGTTTACGTGCTGCTTCCTGTTGCAAAGAACTAGTCGTAAACGGTAACGCTGGATTCCGTTTCCGCTCTTTTTTCGTGACGGAATCAACTGTGAAGTCTTCTGAGAGTTGATTCAAGATTTGATCGACTTCTTCTTGCGAATGAAGTTCACGTTTCTTACCATCCACTCCGTAGAAGTTTGCTTCGAGCTTTTCACCGTTTGCATCGAGTTCGAGTTTGATCGTCCAGTATTCTTCTGGCATGAACGCATTGATTTCTTGTTCCCGGTCGATAATCATCTTAACGGCAACCGATTGTACACGTCCTGCAGATAAACCTTTTTTGATCTTCTTCCATAATAACGGACTCATGCTATAACCAACAAGGCGGTCCAAGATACGACGTGCTTGCTGTGCATCCACAAGATCATAATTGAGCTTGCGTGGTCGCTTGAACGAATCCTTGATGGCATCTTTCGTGATTTCATTGAAAACGACGCGGCACTCTGTTGATTCATCAACGCCTAATGCTTTGGCTAAATGCCATGCGATCGCTTCCCCTTCACGGTCGGGGTCGGCTGCGAGATAGATTTTTTGTGCTTTTTTCGCAGCTGTCTTGAGTTCTTTTAAGACCGGACCTTTACCACGGATCGTGATATATTTCGGTTCATAGTCATGTTCGACGTCGACTCCCATTTGGCTTTTCGGCAAGTCAATGACGTGCCCCATCGACGCTTTCACGGTATAGTTGGATCCGAGATAACGTTTAATGGTTTTTGCCTTAGCGGGTGACTCGACGATTACTAGATATTTTGCCATTGCAATCGCTCCCTATTAGAGGCGTACTCCGTATTTTAATCTCACTTATCATAGTAGTCTCGATTCCCATTTGTCAACGTTCAGCCGAATAGTTTTTGAAACTTCTTCTGGATCAAGGAGTGGAATCGCTCCTTCTGCGATCAATTGATTCGTTCCGGCAAAGAACGTTTCAGTCGGACACCCCGGTAAACAATAGACATCTTTTCCTTGATCGAGTGCGTGACTTGCTGTGTTCATCGTACCACTTCGTTTTGCTGCCTCGACGATGATCAACGACGAGGACAAGCCGGCAATAATCCGATTTCGTTCTAGAAATTGAAATTTTTGAATGGGTGTGCCAGGTGGATATTCGGAGAGAAGAAGACCATTCGAGAAGATACGTTCAAAAAGAGCAGCATGGGAAGTAGGATATAGACGATCAAGTCCGCCGGCCAGAACCGCAATCGTTGTCTGTTGATGTTTTAAGGATAGACGATGGACGAGGGCATCGATGCCATATGCGCCTCCGGAAACGGTGGCGAGATCTGGATGAAAGAAGGGTTGTAGAAAATGCATGCGGGAAAGGTGTTGCGGTGAGGGAGTTCGACTACCGATGATACTGATGCGTGGAAGAGTTAGGCGGGACGGATCACCGCGGTAAAAGAGGGCATAGATAGGTTGAGGAATCGTCAGTAGTACGGTTGGAAACAGTGGATCTCCTTTAACTAGAATCGACTCTTCGATCCGATCAAGTTGCAGTGCTTGTTCATATCGTTTTCGAAGCCGATTTGAAACGGGTAATTCATGACTTGGAACGATTCCGAACTGTTCAATCAATTGAACAACCGGATACGGTACCTGACACATGGCGAAGCGGGCATACAGTTCTCGATTCATGAGATCAACGCTCCTTCTTTAAGCTTCTTATTTATATAGAAGAAAGCCGTCCTGATTTGATCAGGACAGCTCTTTTTTTTGATTTATTTGACTGTGCTGTTCGTCACGCACTCGTCATAGATCCCTGCTTCTTTGATGACACGGATTAACGTCTCACCAATGACAGCTGGTGTTTCTGCCACTTCAATTCCGTTTGCACGGAGTGTCTTGATTTTTTCAGCAGCTGTTCCTTTACCGCCGGAAATGATCGCACCTGCGTGACCCATCCGTTTACCGGCAGGAGCCGTTTGACCACCAATGAAACCGATGACTGGCTTCGTCATGTTCGCTTTGACCCACTCAGCCGCTTCTTCTTCCGCTGTTCCACCGATTTCACCTAACATGATGACGGCTTTTGTTTCTGGATCTTCATTGAACGCTTTTAGTGTATCGATGAAGTCTGTTCCATTGACTGGGTCGCCCCCGATACCGACAGCTGTCGATTGACCGATGCCTGCCGTCGTCAATTGATGAACGGCTTCATACGTCAACGTTCCAGAACGCGAAACGATTCCGACATGTCCCGGTGTATGGATGTACCCTGGCATGATACCAAGTTTTGCGACACCTGGAGTGATGACGCCTGGACAGTTTGGTCCGATAAGACGAACTGGCTTGCCCTCAAGGTAACGTTTTACTTTAACCATATCAAGGACTGGAATACCTTCCGTGATACAGATGATTAATGCGATGTTCGCATCTGCTGCTTCCATGATCGCATCTGCTGCGAATGCTGGTGGCACGTAGATAATCGATGCGTTCGCACCTGTTTTGTCGACCGCTTGTGCGACCGTATCGAAGACAGGAACACCACCAAGTACTTCCGTACCGCCTTTTCCTGGTGTGACACCACCTACGAGGTTTGTTCCGTAGTCGATCATCTGTTCACCATGGAACATTCCTTGATTACCTGTAATCCCTTGAATAATGACTTTCGTCGATTCGTTCACCCAAATACTCATCTTTAGCTCCCCCTTACTTCACGAGCGCAGCAATTTTTTCTGCGCCGTCTGCCATTGATGTAGCTGCTGTAATCGCTAGACCTGAATCTTTGAGAATTTGTTTTCCTGCATCAACATTCGTCCCTTCAAGACGAACGACGAGCGGCAATTCGAGACCGACTTCTTTTGTCGCCGCAACGATACCTTCTGCGATGACGTCACATTTCATGATTCCACCGAAAATGTTAACGAAAATCCCTTTAACGTTCTCATCCGACAAGATCAGTTTGAAGGCTTCTGTTACCTTCTCCTTCGTCGCACCACCACCGACATCAAGGAAGTTCGCAGGATCACCACTGAAGTGTTTGATGATATCCATCGTTGCCATGGCAAGACCAGCACCATTGACGAGGCAGCCGATATTTCCATCGAGCGCGATGTAGTTCAAATCACTTTTCGATGCTTCGACTTCGCGTGGATCTTCTTCTGTTTCATCACGTAACGCCACGATGTCCGCATGACGATATAATGCGTTCGAGTCGAAGTTCAACTTCGCGTCCAGCGCGAGAACTTCGCCATCCTTCGTCGTAACGAGTGGGTTAATTTCTGCGATCGAACAATCCTTGTCGACGAAGAAATTATAAAGTTTCGTGACCATACCGACGAACTTGTTGACGAGCTTCACAGGAACACCCATTGCGAACGCAAGTTTACGCGCTTGGAATCCTTGAAGACCAACTGCAGGATCGACGACTTCTTTAATGATTTTTTCCGGTGTCGCTTCCGCCACCTCTTCGATGTCCATACCACCTTCGCTTGATCCCATGATGACGACACGTCCTGTCACACGATCAAGTACGATTCCAAGATAGTATTCTTTATCAATCGCACAGCCTTCTTCGACGAGAAGACGTTGAACGACTTTTCCTTCGGGACCTGTTTGGTGCGTGACGAGCGTTTTGCCGAGTAACTCCGTCGCATATTCCTTCACTTCTTCTTGCGATTTCGCAAGCTTGACGCCACCTGCTTTACCGCGTCCCCCCGCGTGAATTTGAGCTTTGACGACTTTAATCGGGCCTGACAATTGTTCTGATGCATCGACCGCCTCTTCGACGGTGAAGGCTGCGATTCCGTTTGGTACTGGTACCCCGTACGAACGAAGTAATTCTTTTGCCTGATACTCATGTACATTCATGAAAAAATCCCCCTTAACCCCTTTAGTTTCGGCTCTTTCATTGTAGTTAAAATTGGAAGCGCTGTCTATCGTTATCGACCGAAAGCTTTATTTTTTCAGAATTCCATCTTGATCAAGACGATATAAAAAGGCGAATAATTCGGCAATGACACCGTATAGTTCTTCTGGGATCTGTTCTGATACTTGAACAGCATCCAGTAACGTCATCAGCGTTTCGTCCTGCCGGATCGGAATATCGTGCTTTAATGCCTCTTCTAAAATCCGTTCCGCGATGTGTTCTGATCCCTTAGCGACGACTTTCGGCGCATGCATTTGTTCTTCGTATGATAGAGCAATCGCTTTTTTCATATATGGAGATCCACCCTTCCATTACGCGTCGAGATATCATGTGGTATGCGTTCTTTCGTCTGCTCGACCCAATCGAATCGCGTCAACGCATAGCCCTGTTCCTCGAGTCGTGCTTGAATCTGAGGCGTATAGGCTTGCATGAACGTATTGACGTGTGCGTTTGGATGAAAGACGGAAATCGAAACGTTCCGGTCTACGATCAAGACATCAATTGCGACCTCACCAAGCGTCGGTAATTGTAAGTATAAGACGATACGGGCATGATTTGGATCAAACGTTCGTTCGAACGGTGCTTCCATCATGAGATCAACATCTTCGAAAGGTCCGAATTGAGGTAATTGAAATAAATATACTCCTTTTCCTACTTCATTTGTTGCTTGAACGAGTTGTTGCGCTAAAATTTGATCACTCGTCTTTCGATCAAGCGATCGACCTGCCTCGTCGCCCTTTGCCAATTGAACGAGTTCAGTAAGAGCGTGTTTTAACTGCTTCGCTTCTCCTTCCGTCACGGGTTGACCGATTTGCCTTAGTAGTTCCCGTGTTTCCGCAGTCGGTACCGTCTGGCGCTGTAAAAAGGAATCGAGTAACTGGGGTAATGCTGATTTTTGCGGGACAGACTCAGTCGAGATGATTTTTAAGACTGGTTGTCCTTCTGCTGAAACGACTTGAAAGCGATACATGCTCCCTTCTTTTAGTTCAGCCGTCGTCCCTGCCGTCAAGACGCGTTGACCGACCTGTAGTTCCATTAATCCGTCCGGCAACAGTTTTAAGACTTTGCCGACGATGTTTGCGCCTTCCCGTAACGGTAAGTTCGCATGATCGATGATTTTAAATGGTAGTAAGGCACGATGTTCGATGTGCATGCTCGATCCCTCCTAGAGACGTTCTTTGACAGGACGGAATGTTTTTCGGTGAATCGGTGTGACGCCCAGTGTATCGAGCGCTTGTAAATGTATGGGTGTTCCGTAACCTGCGTGTGTTTCAAATCCATATCCCGGATACTCGATCGCGTATTGTTCCATCATCGCATCTCGTGTCTCTTTTGCGACGACGCTTGCTGCAGCGATGGAGACACTTCTCGCATCTCCTTTGATGAGAGAGAGTTGTGGTGTGTCGTCGTCGAGTGTCATCGCATCAACCAGCAAGGCCTCAGGTTTGAGTTGACGAACCGCGACTTGCATTGCCCGTTTCGATGCTTGATAGATGTTGATCTCGTCAATTTCAGCTGGTTCGATGATGCCGACCGCAATCTCTGCAACGTCTTGTAGGTGTTTAAATGCCGCTTGTCGTTGTATTTTACTCATTTGTTTTGAATCCGTTAGTCCTGGATGATAGAACCCTTCTGGTAAGATGACAGCTGCCGCGACGACTGGACCAGCAAGCGGTCCCCGTCCCACTTCATCCACTCCGGCAATCCGTCTATATCCTTGCTGATGATACTGTTCTTCGAACGTGAATCGCTTTTTGAAATCGATCCGTTGTTGCTCTTCGAGGGCAAATCGTCGTTCTGTCTGACGAAACAGTGTATGCACCCCTTTTCGCGCGTCCGATGCGAGTTCCTGCTTCAATTGTGAAAACTCCTCGATCGTGATGTTGTGTAGACGTTCCTTTAATTCCGTAATCTTCATCTGTTTCGCTCCTTTGAAAAAAACTTGGACATCGAAGGATGTCCAAGTCCGTTATGCATGCGTTTCCCATTCTTCCACTGTTTCGAGCGTCACACGCCCTAGCTTTTCCGTCCGTAGTTCATGCAGAAGCATTTCACTCGTCCGTTCGAAATCGACGTAGCCACCTGAAACGAATCCGCGCTTTTTACCGATGGCTTCGAGTACATCAACCGCTTCTCCTGATACTTCGTCGAGACGATAACGCTCACGTAACTGCTCTGGATAACGCGTCTTTAGCTCACGAAGGGCAAACAGCGCGATATCGTCGATGTTTAAGATATCATCCTTGATCGCTCCTGTCGCTGCCAACCGATACCCGACGACTTGATCGTCGAACTTCGGCCAGAGGATACCTGGTGTATCGAGTAATTCCATCTCACCTGTCTTCATCTTGATCCATTGCTGGCGTTTCGTCACACCTGGGCGGTCACCCGTGATCGCAATGTTCCGACCGGCGAGTCGATTGATGAGTGTCGACTTCCCAACGTTTGGAATGCCGATGATCAAGGCACGAATCGCACTCGGATTCCGACCTTTCTCCCGCATTCGTGCATGTTTTTCTTTCATTAGTCGTAAAGCACCTTCATGAATTTGATTCAATCCTTTATTGTGCTTCGCGTCGACCGCGACGACATCAACACCATCTGCCCGTAATGCGTGCATCCACTGTTCGGTCACTCGTTTGTCCGCCATATCCGCTTTGTTGAGGACGATCAATCGTGGCTTACCTGCCGTGATTTGTTCGACCATCGGGTTACGGCTCGACATTGGAAGACGTGCATCGACAAGTTCGATCACGACATCGATCAACTTTAATTTTTCTGTAACTTCCCGCCGTGCTTTGGCCATGTGACCGGGGAACCATTGAATCGTCATATCCTTCACCTCGTTCATATATTCCTGGACTTCTTGCTGATCATACGATACTTGAAAAAACATCCACTCTCTAGTATACGCAACTTAAGACAAGAAAAGAAGATGAGGTACTTACTTTTCACGGTAAGCGTCTCATCTTCTTTCGTTTTAATCGACAGAGCGTAAATCATTGAATGGATAGAATACGAAGTTCGTCGTTCCGACGATTTGATCCTCATCCACAAAACCGATATCACGACTATCTTTTGAATTTTGACGATTATCTCCCATGACGAATACCTTCCCTTTTGGAACAGTCGTTTTTCCTGTCCGTTCCTCAAGTGTAAAGTCCTCCGTCAATGGAACACCATTCATCTGAGCTTTGTACTCTTTTAAATACGGTTCAGCTACTTTCTTATCGTTGACGTACAACGTATCGTCTTTATAATACATCGTATCTCCTGGAACAGCGATCACTCGTTTGATATAGTCGCGTGTTTCCGTTGCATGAAAGACGACGATATCGCCTCTTTCTGGTTCATTAAAATAATACGGAATCTTATTGACGATCATCCGATCCGCATTGTGTAAGGTCGGCATCATCGATTCCCCATCGACGATGACGGGTACGAACAGGAACGTTCGAATGATGAACGCGATGACAAGCGCTACGACGAGCGCTTTTACCCAACTGAATAACTCCTTCACGAATTCCACTCCCTTGATTAACGCAATTTCTTCCTATGGACTAGTATACGCATAAACAACAAAAAAAAGAAGCTTGTCCGGAGACAAGCCACTTTTTCACATGATTAACGACGAATTTCTTTAATACGCGCCGCTTTACCACGAAGGTTACGGAGGTAGTAAAGTTTCGCACGACGGACTTTACCGTAGCGAACAACTTCGATTTGTGCAACACGTGGTGAGTGGAGCGGGAAAGCACGCTCAACGCCAACTCCGTAAGAAATTTTACGGACTGTGAATGTTTCACTGATGCCGCCACCGTGACGTTTGATGACTACGCCTTCGAAGAGCTGAATACGCTCACGCGTACCCTCGACGACTTTAACGTGTACACGGACTGTATCCCCAGGACGGAACGCAGGGACGTCTGACTTGATTTGTTCTTGTGTAAGTTCACGGAACAATTGTTGTGTGTTCATGAATGATTTCTCCTTTTTTCACCAATGTTCTTATCTTCATTTGCTTTCAGCATCCGACAGCGGAACATCGTTAATGGGTGGCTTTTGCCACATGTTTTAACTTATCATAGATTCAATCGTTTGACAATCCTGAAATCGATTCTAAATAAAGACGATCATCCTCGGTTAATGGAGCGTCAGCCAACAGATCCGGACGACGCTCAAATGTCCGCTTCAGCGACTGTTCCCGTCGCCATTTTGCAATCCGGGCATGGTTGCCTGATAACAAGACGTCGGGTACCTGGTATCCGGCATATTCAGCAGGACGTGTATAGTGCGGATATTCAAGAAGTCCCGTCGAAAAGGAATCGTCTTCGTGACTCTCAGACGCACCGAGGACGTCTGGCAAGAGACGGACGACAGCGTCAATCATTGTCATCGCAGCCAGTTCCCCTCCCGTCAAGACGAAGTCCCCAAGCGAGACCTCATCCGTTACAAGGTGATCATGAATCCGCTGATCAAACCCTTCGTAATGACCACATAGGAAGACCAGTTCTTCTTCTTGTGCCCACTCTTCTGCCATCCGTTGCGAAAAACGTTTACCGGTCGGTGTCATGACGATGATTCGTCGTTTTCCTTCCGGCAGACTCGCCATCGCGTCGAAGACGGGTTGAGGGGTCAACAGCATGCCTGCTCCCCCACCATACGGATAATCATCGACTTTACCATGACGATTCGTCGAGAAGTCTCGAAAATTGATTGTTTCAAGACTGACACGTTCATCATCTTGCGCTCGTTTGACTATTGAATGATCGAGCGCTGAAAACATTTCCGGAAACAGCGTCAACACTCGGATGTTCATTCTTCAATCAATCCTGGAAGCGGTGTGATTTGGATACGTTTTTGCTCGACATCGACGGAAGCAACGACTTGCTCGATATACGGGATCAGGACATCCTTTTTCCCATCGCGTTTGATCGTCCAGACGTCATTTGCGCCTGTTTCAAGAATGTCGGATACGACTCCGATTTTCGTCTCACCGTCATAAACCGTACAACCGATGATCTCATGATAGTAAAATTCATGCTCGTCTAAGTCTTGTAAATCTTCTGCGTGGACATAGAGTTTCAATCCTTTATACTTCTCGACGTCATTGATATGGTGCATCCCTTTGAACGTCACCATGATGAATTGTTTGTGTTTTCGGTAACCACTGATTGTCACCGGTGTGTACGTTCCGTCAGATCCAAGAAAAACTTCCTTCCCGACTTTAAAGCGTTCCTCCGGAAAATCCGTGCTCGCGAGTAACTTTAATTCACCTTTTAGACCATGTGTATTGGCGATTTTCGCAATTTCCAACCATTCCATTCATTTCACTTCCTTTCTTGAATTAAAAAAAGGAGGTAAGCTTTTGCTCACCTCCTAACGTCTTACTTCGCGAGTTTCGCGTTGTGGAATTTCTCCATGATACCAGCTTGTGAGAAGAGGTTACGAACTGTGTCCGAAGGTTTAGCACCTTCAGAGAGCCATTTAAGAGCTAGCTCTTCGTTGATTTTAACTTCTGCTTCTGGTTTAGCAACTGGATTGTAGTATCCGATTTGCTCGATGAAACGACCATCACGTGGTGCACGTGAGTCTGCTACTACCACACGGTAGAAAGGTGATTTTTTTGCGCCCATGCGCTTAAGACGAATTTTAACTGCCATTCGTAAGTCCCTCCAAATAATAGATGATTTTTTCGTTTAGTCAAATTGACAACTTCATTAGTATACAACGTTACAGCAAAAGAGAAAAGACTTTTAAAAGAATGGAAGGCCAAAGCCTTTCTTTTTCCCTTTGCCCATCTGTCCGGAAAATTGTTTCATCATTTTCCGCATGTCTTCGAACTGTTTAATGAGACGGTTGACTTCTTGGATACTGCGTCCGCTACCACGGGCAATCCGCTTCCGACGACTCGCATTCAAGATTTCAGGTTCAGTCCGCTCTCGTTTCGTCATCGATTGGATAATCGCTTCGACATACACGAGTTGCTTCTCATCGATTTGGGCGTTTTTCAACCCCTTCATCTTCCCTTTACCTGCCCCAGGGATCATTCCCAACAGTTCGTCGAGTGGACCCATCTGTTTCACTTGCTGCAACTGCTCGATGAAATCATCGAATGTAAACGATGCATCGCGCATTTTGCTTTCTAACTCTTTGGCACGCGTAGCGTCCATTTGTGACTCTGCTTTTTCAATCAGTGTCAGCATGTCTCCCATGCCTAGAATCCGAGACGCCATCCGCTCGGGATAGAATGGTTCGATGGCATCGAGCTTCTCTCCAAGACCGACGAACTTAATCGGTGCTCCGGTGACTGCCTTGATGGAGAGTGCTGCACCACCTCGCGTATCTCCGTCGAGCTTCGTCAGAACAACCCCCGTCACGCCAAGCTTCTCGTTGAAGCTTTCTGCGACATTGACGGCGTCCTGACCCGTCATCGAATCGACGACAAGGAAGATTTCATGCGGTTTGGCGATCTCTTTAACATCAACGAGTTCCTGCATTAGTTCCTCATCGACGTGCAGACGACCTGCCGTATCGATCAACACGATATCGTGATGATGCTCTTTTGCATAATCGAGTGCACCGGTAACGATTTCTTGCGGACTGACCTGATCTCCCATTGAGAAGACCGGCAACTCCAATTGTTTCCCGAGTGTCTCTAATTGTTTGATTGCTGCCGGACGATAAATATCCGCCGCAACAAGCAAAGGACTACGATTATGTTTTTTACGTAAATGATTGGCAAGCTTACCCGTTGTCGTTGTTTTACCTGCCCCTTGCAGACCTGTCATCATGATGACGGTCGGAGGACGGTTCGCAAGCGTCAATGGTGACACTTCCGCACCCATCAGATTCGTCAGTTCATCATGGACGATCTTGACGACTTGTTGCCCTGGCGTCAAAGATGTCATGACGTCCTGTCCGACGGCACGTTCCTTTACATCATTTACGAATTGTTTGACGACCTTGAAGTTGACGTCGGCTTCNNAGTAGCGCTAAGCGAACTTCGCGCATCATCTCTTTGACGTCTGCTTCAGAAATCTTACCTTTACCTCGCATTTTAGCGAGACTGGCTTGAAGCCGTTCCGATAATCCTTCGAATGCCATTAAGAATGCCTCCTACTCTAATTGCTCCAATGTCTCAATGATCACTAGGGCTTCACCCGGAAGGTCGCATTGCTTCAGCTGATCGAGTAACTGCTTTCGCCGTTCGTGTTTCTTGAACAGGGATAGTCGTTCTTCATACTGCTCGAGCATGGCTTCCGTGCGTTTTATGTTGTCGTAGACTGCTTGTCGGCTGACTTCAAACTCATCGGCGATCTCACCTAAGNNAGGAAAAGTCATCTAAGTAATAGAGTGACATGTAATTCCGTTGTTTTGGCGTCAAAAGCTCCTGATAAAAGTCAATCAGATAGTTCATCCGGTTCGTTTTATCAAGTGTCATCCGAGCACCTCCGCAATGTTAAGTGAAATTCCTTTACAGATAGTATAGTACAGCCCTCACAGTGTGTTGTCAAGTTTTTTTCTTTACATGAAACGTCGCTTATTCTGCGCTTTCTTCCGTGTCAACGTTTTCTTTTTCTTCAAAGACATCACCGAACAATCCATACACGAATTGTTCTGCATCAAACGGTTGTAAATCATCGATTTTTTCACCAAGACCAACGAACTTGACCGGGAGGTTCAATTCGTTCTTGATCGCAAGGACGATTCCACCTTTTGCCGTTCCATCAAGCTTCGTCAAGACGATCCCGCTGACGTTCGTCGCTTGTTTGAAGGCTTTCGCCTGCACCATCGCGTTTTGTCCAGTCGTCGCGTCAAGCGCCAGCAATACTTCGTGGGGAGCGCCTGGAATTTCACGTTCGATGACACGTTTGACCTTTTCAAGTTCGTTCATCAGGTTGACCTTGTTTTGAAGGCGTCCTGCCGTATCGCAAATCAGGACATCGACCTTACGTGCTTTAGCTGCTTGGACAGCGTCGTAAACAACAGCGGCCGGATCCGATCCTTCTCCTTGACGGATGACCGGTACACCGGAGCGTTCGCCCCAGACTTGCAGTTGATCGATTGCACCCGCACGGAACGTATCACCCGCTGCTAACATGACGCTCTTGCCTTCTTGTTTCAAGCGGTTCGCAAGTTTCCCGATCGTCGTCGTCTTCCCGACCCCATTAACACCGACGAAGAGAATGACGTTCAGCTCATGATCGAGATCAAGTGCTGTCTCTTCCTCTTCAACTAACATCTTCGCGACGACTTCAACGAGGACATCACGTACTTCTTTTGGATCCTTGACGTTACGTCGTTTAACTTCTGTCTTTAACTCCTCGACCAAATCCATTGTCGTCGTCACGCCGACGTCGGCTTGAATCAATACTTCCTCTAATTCTTCGAAGAAATCCTCATCGACTTCGCGGAAACGATAGACGAGATCATTGACGGCACTTGCCAGTCCATCGCGTGTCTTCGTCAGTCCTTGTGTGAATTTCGTCGTGACTTCTTGCGTCGAAGTCGTCAAGCGGTCTTTCAGTTTTTTAAAGAAACTCATTGTTTAATCTCCTTTGGTTCTTCACTTAATGTACGTCGTGCCTCTTCTAGTTTAACGGATAACACTTCAGATATCCCGTTTTGCTGCATCGTGACGCCGTACAAGACGTCTGCCGCCTCCATCGTTCCTTTCCGATGGGTGATGATGACGAACTGTGTCTCGCGCGCTAGCTGATGGACGAATTCGCCGAATCGCGCGACGTTCGCTTCATCAAGTGCCGCCTCGACTTCATCGAGGACACAGAATGGGACAGGACGGGTCTTTAGAATCGCGAACAAGAGAGCGATCGCCGTCAAGGCACGCTCTCCACCTGACAAGAGCGACAAATTTTGTAGCTTTTTGCCTGGCGGTTTCGCGACGATATCGATTCCGCTCGTCAGTAGATCAGTCGGATCGACGAGTACAAGGTCGGCTTCTCCACCCCCGAACAACTCCCGGAACGTTTCTCGGAAATGCTCACGGACGGCATCATACGTTTGTCGGAACAATCGAATGACTTCCCGGTCCATCTCTTCAATGACACCATAGAGATCCGTTTTAGCGGCGACGAGATCATCTCGTTGCGCCGATAGGAACGTAAACCGTTCATCGACTTCCGCGAATTCTTCGATTGCACCGATATTGACGATGCCGATTTCTTCGAGTTGACGCTTGAGCAGATGAATTTCCTCTTTCGCCTCATCATACGATTGATCGAGCGGAGCGATCAACTCGAGCAGTAATCCCATCTCTTCGAGCATTTCTTGTCTTGTCTCAAGGCGTGTACTCGTTTTCCCTTGTGAGAGTCGTAATTGCTCAAGTGCCTGTTTCGTCGTTTGTTGATCGTCCTTCGTCTTCGCTTCGCGAATTCGAATTAAGCGCAAGGATTCTGCCTGCACTTGAATCCGTTTCCCGATCGCGACGAGTTCGGTCTCGACCCGCTTCTGCTCCTGTTCCTGTTCACGCTGCTCGCCGTGCAAGGCATCGATTTTAGCTTCATCGAAGCCTTCAAGGACATGACGCAAGTCACGGCGTTTATGACCACGTTCAAGCTTCGCGTGACTGACCTGTTCCGTCAGACGCTCGATCTCTTGCGTGAGTTGCGCTTGTTTCATTTGAATCGTCCGCTCTTCAAGAACTGCTTCTGCTTGTTCCTTCTTCAGTTCGTCCATCGTGACGGCACCACGAGCTTGAGCATCCTTAAGACGATCAAGTGCTTGTCTGAGCTCTGTNNTCTGTTTGACGTTCCGTCCATTTCGCGATCTCGACTTCTGACATTTCGATGATACGGCGTGCTTCCTGTTCTTGTTCGAGCACACGTGCCATCTGCCGATCTTCAACCGATAATTCGGACGTCATGACGGCGAGGTGACGCTTCGCATCTGCCAACGTATCCCGCGATTGCTCGAGTTGTCCTTGTAATTCTTGAATCGTTTCTGTCCGCGTCCGAGCAGTAGCATCAAGCGTCTGAATCGCCGCTCTTAGATCTTCCAAGCGGCGCATCTGCTCCCGAATGACCGCTTGCCCTCGCGTCAGTCCCTCTTTTAACTCGTCGAGCTCGCGCGATTGACTGAACAATGGTGTGCCTTTTTTCCGACTTCCGCCGGTCATCGTTCCACCGACGTTGACGACATCTCCTTCGAGCGTGACGAGACGATAGCGATGTCCTGTCGAACGGGCAATTTGGTTCGCTTGTTCAAGTGATTCGACGACGAGTGTCGTACCGAGTAAGTTCATCTTTAATTTCGTCAGCGTCTCGTCTGTCGTCACAAGATCACTTGCGATCCCGACGAATCCAGACATCTCCCCGACTTGTTCTCGCACCGAACGGTTGACTTCACGTGTTTGGAGTGAGGCGAGCGGCATGAACGTCGCTCGACCGGCATTTAAGCGTCGCAGTTCCTGGATTAGACGACGTCCTGTCGCATCGGTATCAACGACGATGTTTTGCATTGCCCCACCAAGCGCCGTCTCGATTGCCGCTTCAAATCGCGCAGGAACCGAAATCAACTCCGCGACCGCTCCGTGAATACCTGGGTAATGATCTCGTTGTTTTAATATCGTCTTAACGGCACCGAAATAACCGCTATAGTCGGCTTTGACGGATTCAAGAAATTCAATCCGATCTTCCGTCTTATGACGACGTCGCTCTAAATCCGCAACGGACTGTTCAACTTGGCGTAACGCATGTTGTTGTTCGTCTCGTGCTGCGAGTGCCGTTGCCTCTTCCTCAGTCACTTGATCTAATTCTGTCCGGATCGAAGCAACGTCCGCTTCTAATCGAGCGACGTCTTCCTCAAGTTGACGACGGGTCGACTGCTTCGTACCGCTATCCACCGTAAAGGAACGTTGTTGTTCTTCTGCCTGCATGAGATCTTGCTTCGCCCGATTATAGGCATTATTCGTCGCAGCCAATCGACTCGCCACTTCAAAGGCTTCCGAACGTAATGCTTCGGCTTCCTTATCAAAATCACGATCAGTTTGTGTCAACGCTTGATCAGCTCGTTCTCGCTCAGCCGTAATCCGTTTTGCTTCCTGATCGACTTCTGCTTGGCGTTCCTGTAAAGCGGTTAGTTCGAGTTCTAGTTCCTTGACGCGTTCTTCGACGATCGCGACCTCTTGTTCGAGTCGCTCTTTCGTCTCGGTACCGTGTTTTTCACGTTCTTTTGCTAGGTTAAGGGCACCTTGGATCTCAACAAGTCGCGTCGAGACATGTCGAAGTTGCTCCTGCAAAGCGTTTTCTTGTTGTCGTTCTTCTTCAAGCGTCGCTTCTTGTTTCTCCCGGGACACGACGGTCTCTTCGTGAGTCGTCTTTTGAGATGCAAGACGTTCTTCACATTGTGCGATATCACGCGCCAGTGTTTCGAGCTCCGTCTGATACGTCGTGATTTCATGCGCCAAGATGCCACGTTCCAGTACATCATGCCGTTCTCGAGCGACGAGATACTCTTTCGCGAGCGCTGCTTGTTCACGTAACGGCTCGATTCGTCCACCAAGTTCATATAAAATATCATCGACACGCGATAGATTCGCTTCCGTATCACTTAATTTCCGCTCGGCTTGCTTTTTGCGATGACGATACTTCAAGACGCCTGCTGCTTCTTCAATGACAGCACGACGTTCTTCCGGTTTTCCGGAAATGACTTGTTCGACCCGACCCTGTCCGATAATCGCAAAGGCGTCACGCGACAAGCCTGTGTCCATGAACAAATCAAGGACATCTTTCAGGCGACATGGTTTTTTATTTAAAAAATAATCGCTATCGCCATTACGGCTGACACGACGTGTAACACTGATCTCCTGATAAGGTAACGCGACCGTTCCCGACTCGTTATCTAAGACGAGCGTCACTTCTGCAAATTGTTTTCGGTGTTCAGACAAACTGCCGGCAAAAATGACGTCTTCCATCTTCGCCCCACGTAGTGACTTCGCAGATTGTTCTCCGAGCACCCAACGGACAGCGTCCGATATATTTGATTTTCCACTTCCGTTCGGTCCGACGACTGCCGTGACACCCGGAAGGAATTCTAGTTCAGTTCGACTCGCAAATGATTTGAAGCCATTGATTTCAATTCGTTTTAAGTACATCTTGATCACCCGTATGTTTAAATTTCTTTTGAATTTCTTTCAGTTTACCATAGCCGAAACGCTAGCAACATGATAGGTTTTAAGGTAGTATCATGCGAAACAAGAAGAAGAGGAGCGAATAACACGATGACGATTGAACAAATGATTGAAGCAATCTTAGATAAATTGAATATCATCAACAAAGGGGTCATTAAAGCAGAACAGTTCGATGGCTCAAAAAATGAGGACTTAAAAGAGATTTATGAGTTCGTCATGATGCGAGACTCGCTATCACTTGCAGAGGTCGACGCGATCGTCGACGAACTGAAATCCCTTAAGACTGTTTAATCGAGTAAGCACCACACGATAAAAGCCGATCATCTCTTGTGCGTTCGAGAGATGGTCGGCCTTTTGTTGCTTAAAACTGTTTTTTTAATTCAAGTAAGGCTTGTTTTGCCGCTTGTTGTTCTGCCTCTTTTTTCGAACGCCCCGTTCCAATCCCTTCGAGCTCATCCGCGACTTGAACACGAGAGATGAACTCCCGACTATGCGCCGGACCACGTTCCTCGATAATTTCATACTCGATGACACCTAAACCGACACGTTGAATCGCTTCCTGTAATTGACTCTTGAAATCTGTCTGTTCTTCGAAAAAGCCTGTCGCCACTTTCGGAAAAACCGCTTCGGCGAGGAATCGTTCGGCTGCTTCGATGCCTTGGTCAAGATACAAGGCGCCAATGAAGGATTCGAAGACATCCGCAAGTAAGGCTGGACGATTCCGACCACCGGTCAGTTCTTCCCCCTTACCTAACAGAATCATATCGGAAAACTGATAGTGATTCGCAAATTGGACGAGTGACGGTTCACAGACGATCGCCGCTCGCAATTTCGTTAATTCCCCCTCGGAACGTTCCGGGTAGTGTTCGAATAGATAGCGTGACACCGTCAACTCTAAGACAGCGTCCCCTAAAAATTCTAGGCGTTCGTTATCCCCTTCCGACTCACGTTGTTCATTGACGAACGAAGAGTGCGTGAAGGCTTGTTTCAATAGCTCAACATTAGAAAACCTGATATTCAGACGCTCTTGTAACGCTTCGAATTTTTGCTCGATCTGAGCGAGCGTCCGAGCATCCTTGCGTCGTTTTACATAGGGTCCTTTTCGGACACGACGTCCTTTTTGATTCGTCATAGTTCCTCCTAAACAGCTAAAGCCCACCGCAAATTGCGGTGGGTCAGCTTCAATGATCAGACTTGTGTTTCGATGTAGTTGACGACATCGCCGACAGTCTTCAAGTTTTCTGCTTGCTCATCTTCGATCGTGATTTCGAACTTGTCTTCTAAGTCCATGACGAGTTCCATGACTTCAAGAGAGTCAGCTCCGAGGTCGTCTTTGAACGACTTATCAAGTGTGATTTCACTTTGTTCTTTACCTAATTTTTCTGCGATTGCTTCTTGTACGTCTACTAAGATTTGTTCTTTTGTCATTTTAAAATCCCTCCATGAGTTGAGTATATAAGATGATTGCCGATTTGGCAAAGTACTACCGTTAGTTGTGTTACATTGTCATGCCGCCATCGACGGCTAGAGTTTGACCTGTGATGTATCGTGCTTCATCTGAAGCAATAAAGCTGACGAGTGAAGCGATATCGTCGGTTTGACCGAAGCGTTTCAACGGAATTTGCCCGAGTGACAGGTTCCGCTGTTCTTCTGTCAATTCATCCGTCATGTCCGTCTCGATGAAGCCTGGACAGATGGCATTGACTGTGACGCCCTTACTAGCGAGTTCACGTGCGACGGATTTCGTCAGCCCGATCAGACCCGCTTTCGCTGCGACATAGTTCGCTTGCCCTGGATTTCCAGAAATACCGACGACTGATGCGATATTGATGATACGACCGCTTGTTTTTAACAATGGACGTGTCGCGGCTTG